>NZ_QWGO01000012.1:0-111305 GCF_003435535.1 Desulfotomaculum sp. OF05-3
GACTCTGAGTGGTCGATTCCTCCGGGCTCTAACACAATTAATTAGAATAAGAATAATCGATACAATAATCATATAATTCTCCTTTTTATTTAGTATGTGCGTTTTACGAAAAATGGAACTGGCCGTTTGATGTTTTCCGCCTCTGCATCTGAAATCAATCACAGCTGCAGCTAGAGCAGGACTAAAATCATGATCAAGAGCTGATCCGCAGTTCAGAAGAAGTGACAGCCGCAGAGGCAGCAGGAATGCCTACGATTTGACCAGACAGTTGCCTATTTCCGTTGAAATGTCTCTGCATTTGAACTATATGATTTAAAGCAATTGCAGTTAAAATTCAGTCGCATTCGCATCCTTAAATATTAAAATACTTGAAATAAGAGAGAAATACTGCTATGATTACCTATAAAACATGAAAATAGAAAAAGTTAAATATGCCAGAATACTAAATATAGTATATAAATAGATTTTATAGAAAAACAGGTTAAACAAGGAAACGAAAATGAATAAGAATACATAAATATGAATATTATACACAAATAATCGAGTTAAATATAGAAAAATAGCTTAGAATCTTTTTTTTATTATAAACTGCTGCTGCACTGATCTGTCACTGAACTGCATCTGAAAGAGATAAAAAAAGGCAAATAAAAGCCGAAAAGAAAACGAAAAAGCAGATTATGAAGCAATATTGGGATTCTTGTATGTTTAAAATTAGATGCAGTTAATGACTGCTCCAGACGCAGAGATCTATTGAAAGGCGAAATCTGCTTCTGGCATTGTATAAGTTTCACGACTGCTTTGACATTTTTTCAGATACATTGACATTTTTTGACAGATGCAGACATTAAAGGGGGAAAAGCACTTGGCTGGAACCAGAAAACAAAAAGAAACGACAAAACAATCACAGGCGTCTGCGAGAACAAAAACCACATCAAAGACAACGCAGAAATCTGCACAGACGCCTAAGAATAAGACAACAAGGACAGGGGCGAGAGCTTCCGAAAAGAGAAGAGAAACGAAACCGCAGTATGAGGAAGATACCGGATTCTTACAGTCTGAGGCAGTGATCCTCGGCACCTTCGCGGTATGTGTGCTGTTATTCTTGAGCAACTTCCATATCTGCGGATTCCTCGGTGACTTTTTCAGCCGGATCATGCTGGGCGTGTTCGGCTGTATCGGTTATCTGGCTCCGTTATTGTTGTTCACAGAACTGTTATTCTACGCTTCGAATAAGGGAAATATCCGGGCAGTCTACAAGATGATCGCGGTGGAAGTCCTTCTGATCGTGCTCTGTGGTCTTGCGCAGCTTGTGTTCGGCGGCGGATACCGGGAAGGTCAGACGATCCTCGACATCTATAAGTCCGCCGGAGTAAGTGGACTTGGCGGCGGCGTGATCGGCGGTGTCCTTGTTATGGTTCTCCACACAGCGGTGGGAACCATCGGGGCCTATGTGGTCCTTCTCGTATTTATGATCATCTCACTGGTGTGCATCACGGAAAAATCCTTCGTGTCCGCTGTTAAGAGCGGAAGTGGAAAGGCATATCGGTATGCAAAGGAAGACTACAGCAGAAGAAAAGAGCTCCACGAGGAACGTCAGGAGGAAAAACGCAGACTCCGGGAAGAGCAGCGCGTTCAGGGCGTGGATCTTGCTGCGACCGATCTCTCGAGAACTCCGGATTTCGGTGGAATTGCCGGTGGCTATATGGGCGTTGTGGATGCTGAGGCTGTGTCCGAGGCAGATGAGACGAAACAGGAAATAGATGTTTCCGATACATATAAAGAAGAAACGGCGGATCCGAAGGCGGAGACAGGAAGTATGCAGCCGGATCCTGCAGATATCTTTAAAGGAAAGATCACGATGGGAGG
Source organism: Desulfotomaculum sp. OF05-3 (assembly GCF_003435535.1). Taxonomy (NCBI): domain Bacteria; kingdom Bacillati; phylum Bacillota; class Clostridia; order Eubacteriales; family Desulfotomaculaceae; genus Desulfotomaculum; species Desulfotomaculum sp. OF05-3. The sequence continues at coordinate 1,867 of NZ_QWGO01000012.1, forward strand.
CAGGCCGGTAGAAAATCCGGAGTCTTCCAGTGAGGATCAGAGTAAGGAAGGCCGGTCCGGAGAAGACGCGATGAAGGATGTGGAACGCGTTCCGTTTGAGGAAGATGCTGTCCCGGCCGGAATCCATGAGGATGAGGACGTGTTTATCAGTCATGGGGAGAGTGCCTTTGATGATGAGGATATGTTCCCGGACGAAAAGAAAAGGGAGACAAAGGCCTGGGAGAAAAAACCGAAGGTGTCCGTCTTATCCAATATCCCGGATATCCCGTTAGATGAGCCCGCGGCGGACGATGACGAGATCTTTGAGTCCATGAGAAGGGACACGGAGAGAAGAGCGGACGGACTCCGTGCAGAGAATGCCAAACCAGACAAAATTGCAGAGCCAGACGAAACTGCAGAGACTTCGAAGACGGCAGAGGAGGAAAAAACCGAGTTCCCGGAGACGGAAGAAAATGAAAAGACGGCCGGAATTCCTGTATCCGGAGAAGGATCCATGAGCGATCTTTCAGATGACGAATTTCTCGACACAGAACCTTATGTGGAAAATGAGGACTACTGGATTCAGGCAGCAGAGCCGGGAAGCCGCGCGTATGCGGTGACACACGGCAGCAACGTGAAATCCCCTGAACCTCCTGCCGCTAAGGAACCGTCCGAAGAACACCAACACCGTCAGGTCGTGACCGCGTCCGGAAAAGTCATTGAAACAGATACAGAAGAGATTATAAAGAAAAAGGCGGAAATAAGAAAGCGGGAAGCAGCCGAGAGGGAAGAGGCAGGAAACGAGGTATTAAAGGAGATCCGGCAGACGGAAGAAAAACCGAAGAAACCTTATATGATCCCGCCGCTTGACCTCTTAAAGAAAGGCGCTCCCGTGACGGGGCAGTCGGAACAGGAATTTAAGGATACGGCGATCAAGCTCCAGCAGACATTAAGAAACTTTGGTGTCGGAGTCACTGTTACGAATATCAGCTGTGGGCCGACCGTTACCCGGTACGAACTTCACCCGGAGCAGGGGGTAAAAGTGAGCCGGATCCTGTCGCTGGCGGACGATATCAAGTTAAACCTTGCGGCGGCAGATATCCGTATCGAGGCGCCGATCCCCGGAAAAGCAGCTGTGGGAATCGAGGTGCCGAACAAGGTCAACAGCATGGTCTATCTGCGTGACCTTTTAGAGAGCCCGGAATTTAAAAATCATAAATCGACACTGGCTTTTGCGGTGGGTAAGGACATCGGCGGACAGGTAGTCATTGCAGACCTCGCAAAGATGCCGCACCTTCTGATCGCCGGGCAGACTGGTTCCGGTAAATCAGTAGGGATCAACACGATGATCATGAGCCTGATCTACCGCTCATCCCCGGATGATGTGAAGCTCATTATGATCGATCCGAAGGTGGTTGAACTTTCCGTCTATAACGGAATCCCACATCTGCTGATCCCGGTAGTCACCGACCCGAAGAAGGCGGCCGGTGCCCTCAACTGGGCAGTTGCAGAGATGATGGAACGATACAATAAGTTCGCTTCCTCGAATGTCCGCGACCTGAAAGGGTATAACGCGAAGGTGCAGACTCTGGCGGAGAGCGGGGATATCCCTGCGGACCAGATTCCGAAGAAACTGCCGCAGCTCGTGATCATTATCGACGAGCTGGCGGATCTCATGATGGTTGCCTCAAACGAGGTGGAGGACGCGATCTGCCGTCTGGCACAGCTTGCCCGGGCAGCGGGAATTCATCTTGTTATCGCGACCCAGCGTCCGTCCGTCAATGTCATCACAGGTGTGATCAAAGCGAACGTGCCGTCACGGATCGCGTTCTCTGTTGCGTCCGGCGTGGATTCGAGAACGATCCTCGACATGAACGGCGCAGAGAAACTGTTAGGAAACGGCGATATGCTGTTTTACCCGTCCGGTTATCCGAAGCCGCTCCGTGTGCAGGGCGCTTTTGTATCGGACGGCGAGGTGTCAAATGTAACCGAGTTCTTAAAAGAACAGAACGAGGATACAGGATATAACACGGAAATCGAGAAAAAACTGACCCAGTCCTCCTTAGCCGGAGGAGCGGGCGGACAGAATGAGCGGGACGCATTGTTTACCGATGCGGGCAAGTTCATTATCGAGAAGGATAAAGCGTCGATCGGCATGCTTCAGAGAATGTTCAAGATCGGCTTTAACCGTGCTGCCCGGATCATGGATCAGCTTGCCGAGGCCGGTGTTGTAGGGGAAGAGGAAGGAACGAAGCCAAGGAAGATCCTGATGTCCATGGAAGAGTTCGAAGAATTCCTGGAAGCGGGGTACTAAAGCCTGCGGCTGTTGAAATTGAAATGGCTGCCGGCTGCGGAATCCGCAGATCCACAGAAATGATATGCTACTACAAAAGGAGGATACCGATTATGAAGACCGATATCGAGATTGCACAGGAGACGAAGATGCTCCCGATTACCACCGTTGCGTCCCAATATGGAATTACTGAGGACGATTTGGAACTTTACGGAAAGTACAAGGCAAAGATCTCCAATGAGCTCTGGCAGGAGATCAAGGACAGACCGGATGGAAAACTCGTTCTGGTGACAGCGATCAACCCGACTCCGGCAGGAGAGGGAAAGACCACAACCAGTATCGGACTTGCACAGGCGATGACAAAGTGCGGAAAGAAAGCAATGCTTGCTCTCCGTGAGCCATCCCTCGGACCGTGCTTTGGAATCAAGGGCGGAGCAGCCGGCGGCGGATATGCGCAGGTCGTTCCGATGGAGGACTTAAACCTTCATTTTACCGGTGATTTCCATGCGATCACGACAGCGAACAACCTGTTGGCAGCACTTCTTGACAACCATATTCAGCAGGGAAATACTCTTGGAATCGACCCGAGACAGATCCTCTGGAAGAGATGTCTTGACATGAACGACCGTGTGCTGAGAAACATTGTAGTGGGACTCGGCGCAAAGGCAGACGGTTTCGTCCGCGAAGACCATTTTGTGATCACGGTTGCCTCCGAGATCATGGCGATCCTCTGTCTGGCAACGGATATGAAGGACTTGAAGGAGCGCCTCGGAAGGATCATTGTAGCGTATAATTTTGCGGGTGAGCCGGTGACAGCGAAGGATCTCAACGCGGTCGGCTCCATGGCAGCTCTCTTAAAGGATGCCATCAAACCGAATCTGGTACAGACCTTAGAGCACACGGGAGCCCTTGTACATGGCGGACCGTTTGCGAATATCGCCCACGGCTGCAACAGCGTTATGGCGACAAGAACCGCATTAAAGCTTGCGGATGTGGCGATCACAGAGGCAGGATTCGGCGCAGATCTCGGCGCAGAGAAATTCTTTGATATTAAGTGCCGCAAGGCGGGGATCCATCCGGATGCCGTTGTTCTCGTGGCTACTGTCCGCGCGTTAAAGTACAACGGCGGTGTTCCGAAGGATCAGCTCTCCGAGGAGAATCTTGAGGCATTGAAGAAAGGTATCGTAAACCTCGAGAAACACATCGAGAACATCCAGAAATACCATGTGCCGGTTGTCGTTACTTTAAACTCCTTCCTCACGGACACAGAGGCAGAGTATGAATTTATCCGGAACTTCTGCGAGGAGAGAGGCTGTGAGTTTGCGCTGTCCGAGGTATGGGCAAAAGGCGGAGACGGCGGAATTGAACTCGCAGAGAAGGTAATAAACACCCTGGAGAAAAAAACGAGTGATTTCGCTCCGTTATATCCGGATGAGATGGGAATCTCCGATAAGATCGAGACCATTGCGAAGGAGATTTACGGCGCGGGCAGCGTAAGCTACTCACCGGCGGCAAAAAAGGCGATCGCGAAGATCACAGAGATGGGCTTTGGCGATCTTCCGGTCTGCATGGCGAAGACCCAGTATTCCTTATCCGATGACCAGAAGAAGCTTGGCCGTCCGGAAGGATTTGACCTGACTGTGCGCGATGCGTATGTGTGCGCGGGCGCAGGCTTTGTGGTTGCGCTTACCGGTTCCATCATGACTATGCCGGGACTTCCGAAGAAACCGGCAGCGGACAATATTGACGTGGACGAGAACGGAAAGATCACAGGATTATTCTAAAAAAGCAGTAAGAAAACTCACAGGCGGGCGCATATGTTCCCGCCTGTGTGGGTTATGAGAAAGGATGACGACAGTGGTAATTGGAGATTGGTTAAAACGCATGAAATACGATCTGGTTTGCGGCAGTCTGGACCAGAACGTAGATGAAGTGATCTATGATTCGAGAAAGGCAAGACCGGATTCCGTATTCGTGTGCATTCAGGGCAGCACCAGGGATTCCCACGAGTTTATTCCGGACGTATTAAGGGCTGGCTGTAAAGTTCTTGTGGTAGAAAAAGAAGTGGAAGTACCGGCGGATGTGACTGTGATCCGGGTTGAGAGCGGACGACTCGCGCTGGCGGAGCTTTCTGCGGCGCGATTCGGTTATCCGGCAGAGAAACTGATCACCATCGGGATCACCGGCACGAAGGGAAAGACCACGACGAGCTATATGATCAAGGCGGTCCTTGAGGCAGCCGGAAAGAAGACCGGTCTCATCGGAACGAATGGCGCAGTCATCGGGGATGTGAAATTCCCGACCTCCAATACGACACCGGAATCCTATGTGGTGCAGGATTATTTCCATAAAATGGTGGAAGCTGGCTGTGAGTGCTGTGTGATGGAGGTCTCCTCTCAGGCTTTAATGCTTCACAGGGTCGGCGGGATCATGTTCGACTACGGTCTATTCACAAATATTTCTCCGGACCATATCGGACCGAAGGAACACAAGAGCTTTGAAGAGTATCTTTTTTATAAGTCAAGGCTTCTTACTGTCTGCAAAACGGGGATCGTGAATCGTCTGACAGACCACTACGATGAGGTCGTAAAGGATGCGTCCTGCAGACTTCTTACATATGCCCTGAACGGAAACGCAGATTTCATGGGTGATGACATTCACTATGCATCAAATCACGATTTTGTGGGAATTGAATTCTCAATCCACGGCATGCTTGACGGAAGAGTCCGCGTAGGGATGCCGGGAAAATTCAACGCGGATAATGCTCTGGCGGCGTTGGCGGTCTGCACTCTGGCGCTTTCCGGTGGAAGCGGTGTGCTTGATGATCATACAAAACAGGCAATCCTTGGATCCCTCGTGAAGGTCCGCGTGGATGGTCGCATGGAGATCGCGCACGTATCGAAAAAGTGCAGTGTGATCGTGGATTACGCTCACAATGCGGTCAGCATGGAAAGTCTGCTCACAACACTCCGGGATTATCATCCAAAGCGTCTCGTATGTGTATTCGGCTGTGGTGGAAACCGCGCCAGAGATCGCAGATATTCAATGGGGGAGATCGGTGGAAAGATGGCGGATCTCTGTATCATTACGGCCGACAATCCGCGTTTTGAGAAAAACGAGGACATCATCAAGGACATCGAGGTGGGCCTTGCGAAGACGGACGGAACATATCTTGTGATCCCGGACAGACGGGAAGCAATCTTTTACGCGATCAGGAACGCCGAGGAGGGTGACATGATCGCCATTATCGGAAAAGGCCATGAGGATTATCAGGAGATCGAAGGTGTGAAACATCATTTTCTGGATCGGGAAGTCGTGGAAGAGGCGGTAAACGGATAATGTATGATCGTCCGCAGAGGGACGCAGACTGCAGCAGTAAAGGAGATTGGAAAGGAATGGAGAACGTAAGCGTTCAGGATATCGTCCTTGCCACCGGAGGCGTACTGCTCTCCGGAGATGACGGTGTCATGTTAAACAAGATCCGCCTGGATTCCAGACAGGTTGAGACCGGAGATCTTTTCGTGCCGATCATCGGCGAGAAAGTAGATGCACATAAATTTCTGGAACAGGTTGCCGAAAAAGGAGCCGGTGCGGTGCTTACAAGTGAGCATAAGGAAAAAACGGAAGAAATGGCGGAGACCTCCTGTGCCTGGATCGCTGTGGATGACACGAAAAAGGCACTTCAGGCCGTAGGCCGTTACCTCAGAAAACGTCTGACACTGCCCATTGTCGGTGTCACAGGGAGCGTCGGAAAGACCACAACGAGGGAAATGATCGCGGCGGCACTCTCCGCGCGGTTTCATGTATACAAGACTCCGGGCAACAGCAACAGTCAGGTAGGAGTTCCGATTACCGTGTCCGAGATCACAAAAGAAGATGAAGTGGGTGTTCTGGAGCTTGGAATGAGCGAGCCGGGTGAACTTACCGTGATCGCACGGATCGCGAAGCCGGATGTGGCAGTGATCACAAACATCGGGATCACCCACATCGAGCAGCTTGGATCCCGCGAGAATATTTACAGAGAGAAGCTGACGATCCAGGACGGACTTTCCGATGGCGGCATCCTCATCTTAAACGGCGACGATGATATGCTTTGCAGGACCAGGGGAAAGGCCGGTGTGAAGACAGTCTACTATGGCACCGGGGAAACCTGTGATTACCGCGCGGTGGACATCGTCCTCATGGACGGAAAGACGGAGTTTACGGTTGTTCATGCGGGAAAAACCCAGAAAGTCCTCTTGAACGTCATGGGCACACACAATGTGATGAACGCCCTGGCAGCCATTGCGGTCTGCTGTGAACGCGGTATGACGATGGAAGAAGCCGCGGAGGGTCTTCTGACTTTCCATGGATTCAAACACCGCCAGCAGGTCTATGCCGACGGAAGATTTACGGTGATGGATGACTCTTACAACGCGAGTCCTGCATCCATGAAGGCGGCTCTCGATGTGTTTCAGGGACTCACGGGAAAACGCCATATTGCTGTCCTTGCGGATATGAAGGAGCTTGGCGGGAATTATCTGGCCTACCACAGGGAGGTGGGCGAGTACGCGGCCAATTCCGGCGTGGATCTTGTTGTGACGCTGGGCGAGGCATGCAGGAGTCTGGCAGAAGGCGTCCGTGCGGTAAAGGAGATTCCGGTGGTGGAATTTTCAGACTGCGGGGAGATGGTGAAATATCTGGAAGCGGAGATCCGGGACGGAGACTGCGTTCTCTTTAAGGGATCCAACTCCATGGGATTGTCTGCTGTGGCAGATCAATTCGTGGAGATGGCCGGAAGGTAGGAATGGCCGGAAGTTTTGAGAAGGGAGGGATCCGAAATGGAACCGTATGCAGATGTCATCATTGATCTTTCCGTAAAAAATGTGGACCGGATCTTCCAATACCGGATCCCTGACCATCTGAAAGAGCTTGTAAAGCCCGGAGTTCAGGTGAATATCCCTTTCGGAAAGGGAAATACCGAACGGAAAGGGATCGTGGTAGGTCTCTCAAAAGAGACAGATTATGACCCTGAAAAAATGAAAGAGCTCCTGGATGTGGAGACAGGCGCTGTCCCGATCCGTACTCAGATGATCTGCCTCGCCTTCTGGATGAAGGACCGCTATTCCACCACGATGAATCAGGCACTGAAGACGGTTCTTCCCGTAAAGGCGAAGGTGATGCCGAGGGAAGAACGTGTGATCGTTTCCTTAAAACCGAAGAATGAGATCGAAACGCTGCTTATAGAAGCGGAAAAGAAGAAATACCGGGCACGGATAAGGCTTTACCGGGCACTTCTTGAAAACGGGGAGCTGCCTTTGAAGCTGACTTCCGAAAAGCTCGGCATCACGGCTGCGATGCTGAAACCGTTAGTAGAAAAAGAGATCGTGGACCTGAAAACAGTCAAAAAAGAACCGGGAGCAGGAAACAGATTTCCAGAGACCGGACCTGTTGCCCTGAATCAGGAACAGAAGAACGCGGCGGAGACCGTGATCCGGGACTATGATTCCGGACAGCGTAATACCTATCTGCTCTACGGAATCACGGGAAGCGGTAAGACGGAGGTCTACATGGAGCTCATCGACTACGTCCTTCGGAAAGGCCGGCAGGCCATCGTCCTGATCCCGGAGATCTCCCTGACTTACCAGACCGTGATGCGTTTTTACCGGCGATTTGGAAACCGGGTTGGTATCATGAATTCCAGACTTTCGGCGGGAGAGCGCTATGAGCAGTCGGAGAGGGCGGCAAACGGGGAGATCGATATTATGATCGGTCCGCGTTCCGCTCTTTTCACACCGTTTCCGGATCTGGGGCTCATCATCATCGACGAGGAACATGAGGGAGCTTACAAGAGTGAGACAGCACCGCGGTACGATGCCAGGGAGGTTGCAAAGGTCCGGGCAGATATGAGCCGGGCAGCCGTAGTCTTAGGCTCTGCGACACCGTCCGTGGAGAGCTATTATCTGGCAGAACAGGGCGAGTATAAGCTTTTGACCCTCACAAAGAGGGCAAAGGAGAACAGCCGTCTGGCGGGGGTCCATATTGTGGATCTGAGAGAAGAACTCGCAGAGGGAAACCGCTCGATCTTCAGCCGGAGATTAAAAGGGCTGATCGAGGACCGGCTGGCGAACAGGCAGCAGGTGATGCTGTTCATGAACCGGCGGGGATATGCGGGCTTTGTGTCCTGCCGCTCCTGCGGAAAGGCGATGAAATGCCCACACTGTGATGTGAGTCTTACATACCACAAAAACGGACGGTTAAAATGCCACTACTGCGGATTTGAACGGCCGCTGCCGGATCGATGTCCGTCCTGCGGTTCCCCGTTTATCGCGCCCTTTGGGACGGGGACCCAGAAACTGGAAGAATTTACAAAGAGGGAATTTCCAAAGGCCCGGATCTTAAGGATGGATGCGGACACCACGGCAAAAAAAGGGGCTCATGAAGAAATCCTCACCACCTTCGCAGAGGGCGGGGCGGATATTCTCATTGGGACCCAGATGATCGTAAAGGGTCATGACTTCGCGAGTGTGACCCTTGTGGGTGTCATGGCAGCGGATCTCTCCCTCTATGCACCGGACTATAAGAGCGCAGAGCGTACCTTTGAGCTCCTGACTCAGGCATCCGGGCGGGCCGGGCGCGGGGAGCTTCAGGGAGATGTGGTGATCCAGACATATGCGCCGGACCATTATGCAGTATCCTCCGCGGCAGAGCAGGACTATCTGCAGTTTTACCGGCAGGAGCTTCTGTACCGGAAGATGATGGGATATCCGCCCCTTGTGAGGCTTCTGACTATCAGTCTTTCCTCAAAGAGGGAGGCGGATGTGATCCGTGCGTCAGAGGATATGAAACGGGTCATTCTGAGGGAATATGCACTGGATGGACTGAAGGTCATCGGTCCGGTGGAGGATTCCCCCTACAAACTTAATGATAATTACAGAAAAATTTTATATATGAAACATGAAAGTTATGATATACTATTAAAAGTCAGAAATTGCGCCCGGAAGCGGGAGAACATCCCGGATCTTTTCCGGAATGTGTTCGTCCAGTACGATCTGACTTAGTAGTTTTCGATAAAAAATTGAGAGGAAATAAGATAAAATGGCAATCAGACAGATCAGAACCATCGGAGATGAGATCCTTACAAAAGAGTGTAAGCCGGTAAAGGAAATGAATGAGAGGACCCTTGAGCTCATCGAAGATATGTTTGAGACAATGTATGAGAATAACGGCGTCGGCCTTGCCGCACCGCAGGTGGGTGTCCGCAAGCGCGTCGTGGTTATCGATGTGGAGGACGGAAACCAGTATGTGCTGATCAACCCGGAGATCCTCGAGACGAGCGGAAGCCAGACCGGTCAGGAAGGCTGCTTAAGTGTTCCGGGAAAATGCGGACAGGTGACCCGCGCGGATCATGTAAAGGCAAAAGCTCTCAATGAGAATATGGAAGAGTATGAGATCGAGGCAGACGGACTTCTCGCGAGATGCATTCTCCACGAGTGCGACCATCTGGATGGAAAACTTTACGTCGATCTCGTAGAAGGCGAACTTCAGGATACAGCCGGAGAGGATGAGGAATAGTATGCGTATTGTTTTTATGGGAACGCCGGACTTTGCGGTTCCGACGCTGACTGCTCTCATTGAGGGCGGACATGAAGTTGTGGCTGTGGTGACACAGCCGGATAAGCCGAAGGGGCGCGGAAAAGCCGTCCTTATGACTCCTGTAAAGGAAAAAGCGATCGAGTATGAAATCCCGGTATACCAGCCGGTAAAGGTGCGGGATCCGGAATTTGTGGAGCTTTTAAAAACGATGGCACCGGATGTCATCGTTGTCGTCGCATTTGGTCAGATCCTTCCGAAGTCCATTCTGGATCTTCCGAAATACGGCTGCGTGAATGTACACGCGTCCCTGCTTCCGAAATACCGCGGGGCTGCCCCGATCCAGTGGGCGGTCATTGACGGTGAGAAGGAGAGCGGAGTGACGACCATGATGATGGATGTGGGGCTGGATACCGGCGATATGCTGGAACAGAAAGCGATCCCGTTAGATGAGAAAGAGACTGGCGGAAGCCTGTTTGACAAGCTCTCTGCCCTCGGTGGATCCATGATCTTATCCACTTTAAAGGGACTGGAAAACGGAACGATCACGAGAACTCCGCAGGGAGAGTCCGGTACTTCCTACGCGAAGATGCTCACGAAAGAAATGGGACATATCGACTGGACGAAGGACGCGGTGTCCATTGAGCGTCTTGTCCGCGGCTTAAATCCGTGGCCAAGCGCATATACATCATATGCCGGAAAGACGATGAAAATCTGGTCAGCAGAGGTTACGGATCTTCCGGGAGAAAGAGCTCCGGGAAAGATTCATGTGACAAAGGACCGGCTTTTTTTGGAGACCGGAGAGGGTGTCCTTGATGTAAAGGAGCTTCAGCTTGAGGGAAAGAAGCGGATGGATACAGCTTCCTTCCTGCGCGGTTTCCAGATGGAAGACGGAAGTTTCTGCGGGTAAGCTTCGCGGGTGATGCCGCGGGCGGTCCTGAAAAATCCGGCTGAAAAGCCGGCTGCCGGGACGACAGAAACGAGATCGAAAGGAGAGATGTTTTATGTACGGAATGTATGGTTACGGTTATGGTTATGGCCTTGATCCGACGATCATCCTTGTATTGATCGGAGTTGCCCTTTCTCTCTGGGCTCAGGGACGTGTAAATTCCACGTTCTCGAGATATTCCAGAGTCCGCAGCATGACTGGCATGACAGGCGCGGAGGCGGCGAGACGCCTTTTAAATGCGCAGGGAATCTACGATGTGACGGTCCAGCAGATCGCCGGTGAACTTACCGATCACTATGATCCGCGGACGAAGACCGTAAACCTGTCCCAGTCCGTTTACGGAGCGACTTCCGTTGCGGCTATCGGTGTTGCTGCCCACGAATGCGGCCACGCGATGCAGGACAATGAGGGATATGCACCGTTACGGTTCAGGAGTGCTCTCGTTCCGGTGGCAAACTTCGGCTCCAGTCTTTCCTGGCCGCTGATCCTTTTAGGACTTGTGTTCGGCGGACTTGGTTCTCCGCTGGTGGAGATCGGAATCTTAATGTTCTCTCTGGCGGTGCTGTTCCAGCTTGTGACACTTCCGGTAGAGTACAATGCGTCTGCCCGTGCGGTAAGACTTCTGGATGCACAGGGCATTCTCGCGGGCGAGGAAGTAAACGGGACGAGAAAAGTACTGAACGCGGCGGCACTGACCTATGTGGCGGCAGCAGCGACTTCGATCCTACAGCTTCTCCGTCTCATAATTCTCTTTGGAGGAAGAAACAGACGTGACAGATAATACGACAAATATCCGGGAGGTCGTCCTTGACGTCCTTCTGGAAGTCCTCGAAAACCATAATTTGAGCCATATTGTTTTAAAGCAGGCACTGGAAAAGTACCTGTTTCTGGAACGTCAGGACCGCGCGTTTATCACAAGATGCGTGGAGGGAACTCTGGAGTACCGGATCCAGATCGATGCAGTGCTTGACCGCTTTTCGAAGGTGAAGACCGCAAAAATGAAGCCGGTGATCCGGGAGATCCTCAGAATGTCGGTCTACCAGATTCTGTATATGGAGCGTGTACCGGACTCCGCGGTCTGCAATGAGGCGGTAAAGCTCGCAAAGAAACGAAAATTCCAGGGGCTTTCCGGCTTTGTGAACGGTGTCCTGCGGACGGTCTCCAGAGAAAAAGGGAAACTTGTCTGGAAGGACGCTTCGGAGCGCTATTCGATCCCCCGGTGGATGTTATCCATGTGGGAGGAGATGTATGGAAAAGAGACTTCTGAAACCATTGCTGCGTCATTTTTAGAGGAACGCCCCCTTACGGTGCGCTTTAACGAGAGCATCTCCCCGGCGGAGAAAACGATCGGAGAGTTGAGAGATCAGGGCATTACGGTGGAAAAGTCCGGGACATTTCCGGGGATCGCTTCGATCCGTGGTTTCGACTACTTAGACCGGGTGTGCGCGTTCACGGAAGGTAAGATCACAGTTCAGGATCCAAGCTCCTCCCTTGCGGCACAGATGGCATCTATTGCCCCGGGAGATTTCGTTCTTGACGTGTGCGGAGCTCCGGGAGGAAAGGCCATGCATGCGGCAGATCTTTTAAAAGGTACCGGCATGGTGGAAGCGAGAGATGTGAGCGGGAGAAAGACGGATCTCATTGAGGAGAATATCATGCGCTGCGGCTTCCGGAACATTCGCACGAACGTTTGGGACGCGACAGTTCTGGATCCGTCTATGGTGGAGCAGGCAGATGTGGTTCTGGCAGATCTCCCATGTTCCGGTCTCGGAATTATCGGAAAGAAACCGGATATCAAAGAGCGGATGACGAGAGATGAGATCAAAAATCTCGCGAAGCTGCAGAGGGAGATCCTTTCTGTGGTGACTCAGTATATAAAACCTGGTGGAACGCTTGTTTACAGTACCTGTACGATCACTGAGGAAGAGAATGAAGAAAACGCGGACTGGATCGAGAAGCATCTGGCGTTTGAAAAGAAGAGGATCGCAGATCTCCTGCCGGAGGCTCTTAAGAGTTCCTGCGAGGAGAACAGGATCCAGCTTCTTCCGGGACTCCATCCCTGCGACGGCTTCTTTATCGCTGTGTTCAAAAAGAAGAAATAATACTGCGCAGGTTCTGAATCCGCGGACATGACTGCCTGCGGATCCGTTAAAAACGGATTTATGTGGAAACATGACAGAACCAAGGCTTTTGGAGAATCGAGAATGGAAAAGAAAGACCTGAAATCAATGACACTGGAAGAACTGACAGAGTTCGTGAAGGAGCTGGGTGAAAAACCGTTCCGGGCAAAACAGTTATACCAGTGGATGCATGTAAAATTAGCCGAGTCTTTAGACGAATGTACGAACCTTCCGAAGTCGCTTAAGGAAAAGCTTTCGGAATACAGTACATACACGTCCCTTAAGACCGTAAAGATGCTGGAATCGGGGATCGACGGGACAAGAAAGTATCTGTTCGGTCTCGATGACGGAAACGTGATCGAGAGCGTCCTGATGAAATATCACCACGGAAATTCTGTGTGTATTTCCTCTCAGGTGGGCTGCCGCATGGGCTGCCGGTTCTGTGCGTCCACTCTGGACGGACTCACAAGAAACTTACGTCCTTCGGAGATGCTGGATCAGATCTACCGGATCCAGAGATCCACGGGAGAGCGTGTCTCCAACGTTGTGGTCATGGGAAGTGGTGAGCCGATGGATAACTATGATAACCTGATCCGGTTTATCAGGCTTCTTTCCGATGAAAACGGTCTGAATATCAGTCAGAGAAACATCACAGTATCCACCTGCGGGATCGTACCAAAGATCTTAAAGCTTGCGGAGGAAGGTCTTTCCATTACTCTGGCACTTTCCCTTCATGCGCCGGACGATGAGACGAGAAAGACTCTGATGCCCATCGCCAACAGCTACTCCTTATCGGAGGTGCTTCCGGCATGTAAGGAATATTATAAAAAGACAGGAAGACGCCTGACCTTTGAGTACAGTCTTGTACAGGGCGTCAATGATAACCTTGACGAGGCAAAGCGCCTGACTGCGCTTTTAAAGGATATGCAGGGGCACGTGAACCTGATTCCGGTAAACCCGATCAAGGAACGCGACTTCAAACAGTCCAATCGGGATGCCATTGACGCGTTCAGGGGTTATCTTGAAAAACACGGCATCAACGTTACGATCCGCAGGGAGATGGGCCGCGATATCGGCGGTGCCTGCGGACAGCTTAGAAAGAGCTATCTGAGTGAGGAGGAATCGTCATGATCTCTTACGCGAAGACAGACACCGGTCTTGTGAGAAGATCCAATCAGGATTTCCTGTTTGCAGCGGATCAGCCGGTGGGACCGCTTCCGAATCTGTTCATCGTGGCAGACGGAATGGGCGGACATAAGGCCGGGGATTTCGCGTCCCGGTATGTCGTGGAACATATGAAAGAATATATTGAAAATTCTGATCTGGCCAGTCCTGTGATGATCCTCAGAAAAGCTCTGGAGAAGACGAATCAGGGGCTCTTTGAGGAAGCTCAGGGAAACCCGGACCGGGAAGGAATGGGGTCCACTCTGGTTGCCGCTACGATCGAGGACGACATGATGTACGTGGCAAATGTGGGGGACAGCAGACTTTATCTTTTGCGGGACAGTCTTGCACAGATCACGAGAGACCATTCCCTTGTGGAAGAGATGGTCGCGAGAGGAAAAATGGAGCGGGACAGCGAGTCCTACCGAAGTCAGAAGAACATTATTACCCGCGCCATGGGAATCGGGAACCGGGTGGAGGCGGATTTCTTTGAAGTGCCGCTTCTTGAGTGTGACTGTATTCTGCTCTGCTCTGACGGATTGACGAACATGGTGGATGATGCCGAGATCAGCCGGGTCTTAAAGACAACGGATACGCTGAAAGAGAAGACGGAAGCGCTGGTTGACGAGGCAAACCGGAACGGAGGAAAGGACAACATTGCGATTGTCCTTGTAGAACCTCAGATAAGTGAGGTGAAGCTATGATTTTATACCCTGGAACGATGCTGCAGGACCGATATGAGATTCTGGAAAAGATAGGTTCCGGCGGAATGTCAGAGGTCTATAAAGCAAAATGCCATAAATTAAACCGTCTGGTCGCAATCAAGGTACTGAAATCGGAGTTTACTTCCGACGCGACCTTTGTCAGTAAATTTAAGATGGAAGCTCAGGCAGCGGCCGGACTTTCACACCCGAATATTGTCAATATATATGATGTCGTGGATGAGGGAGATATCCACTTTATCGTTATGGAGCTCGTAGAGGGAATCACCTTAAAGAGCTATATCACGAAAAAAGGTCATCTGGATGTAAAGGAAGCCATCGGGATCGCGATCCAGGTAGCCTCCGGAATCGAAGCAGCCCATGAACAGCATATCATTCACCGTGATATCAAGCCTCAGAATATGCTGATCTCCATGGATGGAAAGGTGAAGGTAGCGGACTTCGGAATTGCGAGAGCTGTGTCGTCCCAGACCATGAATGCGGCGACAGTTGTGGGATCTGTCCACTATATCTCCCCCGAACAGGCGAGAGGCGGATACAGCGATGAGCGGAGCGACCTGTATTCCTTAGGTATCACCATGTTTGAGATGGTCACCGGCCATGTTCCGTTTGAGGGGGACAACACGGTGACGGTCGCGCTGGCACATCTGGAAGAACCAATGCCGGATCCCAGAATGTTGAATCCGGATGTGTCCCCAAGTCTTGCGAGGATCATCTTAAAATGTACGGAAAAGAGACCGGAGCGCCGATACCCGAACGCGGCGGCCGTGATCAGTGACCTGAGAAGAGCACTTTTAAATGATGATGACCCGACTATCGGCGCCGTTAAAGAGGAAGACCACAGCTCCGATACCATCGTCATCAGCCCAAAAGAACTGAATCTGATCAAGACGAGAAGTGGGGAACGGATCCGGGAGTCAAAGCCGGTAAAAGAGATCCGTGAGCGCAGGGAACGGCGGGATCTGGAAAAGCGGTATGATCAGACAGACAACGCGAAGAAGGAACCGAAAAAGAATAAAGTGGATGATGAAGCCACAGGACTGGAAAAGATCCTGACAGGCCTGGGCGTGGCGGCAGCCATCGTCATTGTCGCGGTTGTGATCGTGTTTGTTCTGAAGCTTGGCGGTCTGTTCAGAAGCAGCACTCCGGAGGATCCGACAAAAACCGTTTCTGAGGAAGCTATGACGGAAGAAGCGAAGACAACTGCGGCATCGGAGACTGTTATCAGCCAGAAGGAAGTCTATATGCCGAAGCTTGTGGGCCACTCCGAGGAGGAAGCCGAGAAGATCTTACAGGGACTCGATCTCACCATGCAGGTAGAGCAGAAAAACTCGGATGAAGTGGAAAAAGGCATCGTCATCTCACAGAAGGAAGAGCCCGATACCGTGATTCCGCGTTTCTCCAAGGTAACCGTTGTCATCAGCGCGGGTTCTGATAAGGTTGATCTCTCAGAACTTGGCCTTTCCGGAATGACACTGGAAACGGCGGTCCGCCTGTTGGAGGGAAAGAATTTAAAAGCAGATGTTCGGGAGGAAGCCAGCGAGGAGGTGGCTTCCGGAACGATCATCCGCTATGAACCGGAGGAAAAAGTGGCCCTCGGAAGTACCGTAACCTTATATGTGAGTACGGGACCGGAGGAGGAATTCGTTCCTGTACCGAATCTTTATGGAAAGACGGACGCGGAGGCGGCAGCACTTCTTTCCGCGGCAGGACTTGTGACCGGAGAGGTTTCAAAGGAGTACGACAGCACGATCTCGGCCGGTCACGTCATCAGTCAGGGCGTTGAGGCAGGAACTCAGGTAGCACCTGGGGATACCGTGGATTACACTCTGAGTCTTGGGCCGGAAGCTCCGAAAAAACAGTTTATTGCATCTCTGGATGCAAGCTATCCGCTTCAGGTCTCCTATGGACCGGGGGCAGCGTCCTCCGAGATCCAGATCCTGATCCGTTTAAAGCAGACGGTGAACGGCAAAGTGACCTATACGAAGCTTGCGGAGCCAAAGTCTTACAGCGCGGACACAACCCTGAATATCAAGTTAGACAGGATCCGCGGCGCCGACGGCGTACAGACCGGTGAGGTGGAGATCGTGGACCTCACGAACAACGTGGTACTGACATCCTATAATGTGACATTTACGGAGGTTGACGGTTGACTGGAAAGATCATAAAGGGAATTGCCGGATTCTATTACGTACATGACGGCGTTTCCAAAGTATACGAGTGTAAGGCAAAGGGCGTATTCCGGAACCGGAAGATCAAGCCTCTTGTGGGCGACAATGTGGAGTTCGACGTGCTTTCTGAGGAGCAGAGCCTCGGAAACATCGTGGAGATCCTTCCGAGGGAGAACTCCCTGATCCGTCCGGCAGTGGCGAACATCGATCAGGCAATGATCGTGTTTGCCGTCGCTGACCCGGAACCGAATTTAAACCTTCTGGACCGCTTTCTGGTTACGATGGAAGCCCAGAATGTTCCGGTGGTGATCTGCTTTAATAAGACAGATCTCGGAAAAGAGGGTGAGGCAGAACGACTTGCTGGAATCTATCGGGATGCCGGATATGATGTCCATCTGTCCTGTGCTCTGGCGGGGGAAGGGATCGAGGCGATCCATGACCTCTTAAGGGGGAAGACAACGGCACTTGCCGGCCCGTCCGGTGTTGGAAAATCATCCCTGACAAACAGGATCCAGCCGGAGGCGGAGATGGAGACGGGGGCCGTCAGTGAGAAGATCCGCAGGGGTCGCCATACCACAAGACATTCGGAGCTGTTCTTCGTCGAGAAGGAGACCTTCGTGATGGACACGCCGGGCTTCAGCTCCATCTTTGTCGACAATATGAAGCCGGAAGAGTTAAAGGATTTCTTTCCGGAATTTGAGGCCTACGAGCCGGAATGCCGGTTTTTGGGCTGTGTCCATGTGGGAGAACGGGAGTGCGGCGTCAAGGAGGCCGTAAAAGCAGGAAAGATTGCGGATTCCCGGTATGAAAATTACCGGCTGATCTATGAAGAACTGAAGAGTAAAAGGAGATATTAAGATCATGTATATATTAGCGCCATCGATTCTTTCAGCAGACTTTTCAAAACTTGGTGAAGATGTAAAGACAGTTTCTGACGCGGGAGCGCAGTACATCCATCTGGATGTGATGGATGGAGCGTTTGTCCCGAGCATTTCCTTCGGTATGCCGGTGATCTCATCCCTCAGAAAGACAACAGACCGTGTGTTTGATGTCCATATGATGGTGGAGGAGCCGGGAAGATATGTAAATGATGTCAGAAAGGCCGGCGCGGATATCATCTGTGTCCATCAGGAAGCCTGTCTTCATCTGGACCGTACCATCAACCAGATCAAGGAGACCGGTGCCAGAGCAGCTGTTGCGTTAAACCCGGCAACTCCGGTCGAGACACTTTCCTGTATCTTAAAAGAAGCAGATATGTTTCTGATTATGTCCGTAAATCCGGGATTCGGAGGACAGAAGTTTATCCCGTATACGTTAGAGAAGATCAAAAAGCTCCGCGGCATGTTAAATGAGGCCGGACTCACCACCGATATTGAGGTGGACGGCGGCGTGAATGCGGCAAATGTCAGAGAGGTTCTCGATGCAGGCGCGGACGTGATCGTTGCGGGTTCCGCGGTGTTTAAGAACGATGCGGCAGCGAATACAAAGGAGTTCCTGAAGATCTTTGAGGAGTATTCCGCAAGATAAGGGGCCGCACCCGGCGTGAGGATGTGCCATGGATAGGGGAGAGGCAGATAATATGAATGCAGACAGAAGAGAAATGACGGATACCTGCCTGATCGTGTCGGGCGGACCGACGGACCGGAAATTTGCTGCGGAATTCGTGAAAAATCGGAAATATCCCTATGTGATCGCAGTGGACGCGGGTCTTGCCGTCTGCGAGGAGCTGGGGCTTGTGCCGGACCTTGCGGTGGGCGATTTTGATACCTTCGGGCTGGAACGGATGGAAGAACTCAGAAAGAAAGAGGGATGGGCGACGGATGTCCATAAGCCGGAGAAGGATGAGACGGACACGGATCTTGCGGTCCGCTCCGCACTCCGGGCAGGGTTTCATACCGCCCATGTTCTGGGGGCCACAGGGGGCAGGCTGGATCATGAGCTTTCCAATATCCATCTGATGCGGGCGGCGAAGGATGCAGGACTTTTCATGGAGATCTATGATGCAAAAAACCGTATCTTTCTCCTGACACCGGATGATGAGGAACATTCCGTTTTTTTGAAAGACCGGATCTACGGGAAATATGTCTCCTTTCTTCCGCTTACGGAGACCGTTCTTGGAATCACGCTGGATGGATTTAAATATCTGCTGCACAATAAGGACATCTCGATCTTAGAGGATCCCAGTCTCTGTGTCAGCAATGAGATTCCAGGGGAGCGGGCAAAGATCACGTTCCGGAAAGGGATCCTGATCTGCGTGGAGTCAAGAGATTAAAGAGAACACCGCGTGAAAATATCAGCGTGAAAAAGCAAAAAAGAAGGATAATATACGTTGCAGTCTACAATGTTGCGGCGAGGAAAACAGACTGGACTGTATAAAAAAAACAAAACTGGACATTTCATACAATCCACTCGCATGCTACCATGGGTATCAGGATGACAGAAAGGCTTTCCGGATGATCCATTCAGAAATCCTTGAACCGATTATGAAAATATGAACGGTTCTGCCTGTCAATAACACACGAGGGGGGATTTTACTTATGAAAGAAAAGAATGGGCAGTTAATGAAAATTGCGCAGGCTGGCCTGATGGCGGCGCTCTGCTATATCGGATATGCTGTGTTCCCGGCGATCTCAGCCAGCGGAACGAAGATTCATATCGGAAACGCATTTGTCGTGCTTTCCGCATACCTTCTCGGCGGCGTTTACGGTGGACTTTCCGGTGCTGTTGGCTTATCCATTGCTGATATCGTTGGCGGCTATGCGGCATCTGCACCGAGAACTTTTATCACAAAGCTTGTGATCGGTCTCATCGTAGGCTTCGTTGCCCACAGGATCGCAAAGCTTTCCGATGAACATGACCATGCCTATGTGATCCGCTGGTCTGCGATCGCGGCTGTCTGTGGTCTCGGTTTTAACTGCTTCTTTGAGCCGGCATTAAAGTATGTATGGTATACCTTATTATTCCCGAACGCTGATAAAGCAGCATCTGCGATCAAAGCGCTGATAGCGATCACAACGTACACCACGATCATCAACGCGGTGATCAACTCCGTGATCGCAGTCGTCCTTTATGCGGCGCTTCGCCCGGCGTTAAAACGAGCTGGTTTTTTAGCTGCTCAGTAGGTCTGCACACTTGTTGCGCTGACCGAAAAAAAGAATAGGCTGGAAGTCAAAAATCTCATCGACGCAGTCGATTTGGGATGGATTTTAAAACTAAGAAAAATAAATTCTGCAGTGTAACATAGATGTTGCTGTATCGGATGTGGACAATAAAAAATTCTACTTGCGAGCAGCAAATATACTGCGGAAGCAGGAAGATTGGAAGATAAATTCATGCAGAAGAAGATTGCTGTGATCAATGATCTTTCAGGTTATGGCCGCTGTTCATTAACAGTGGCTATTCCTGTTTTATCCGCGATGGGTCATCAGTGCTGTCCGATACCGACGGCGATCCTTTCAAACCATACGGAATTTCCGGTTTACTTTTTCGATGACTATACGGAAAAAATGACCACATATACGGACAAATGGAAAGAACTTGGACTTTCCTTTGACGCGATCGCAACGGGATTTCTTGGGTCGGAGGCCCAGATCGGGATCGTCATGGAGATCGTTCAGAAATTAAAGGCAGAGAAAACGTTTGTTGTTGTGGATCCGGTGATGGGAGACCATGGACATGCCTATGAGACTTATACACCGGAGATGTGCGAGCAGATGAAGGAACTTGTCTGCATGGCGGATGTTGTTCTTCCGAATGTGACGGAGTGCTGTATCCTCACGGATACTCCATACAGGGAGGAAAACTGGGCGAGAAAAGAACTCTTAAATATGGCGATGATGCT
The DNA here is from genome assembly GCF_003435535.1 of Desulfotomaculum sp. OF05-3. NCBI lineage: Bacteria > Bacillati > Bacillota > Clostridia > Eubacteriales > Desulfotomaculaceae > Desulfotomaculum > Desulfotomaculum sp. OF05-3. The sequence goes on from NZ_QWGO01000012.1 coordinate 22,678, forward strand.
GCGGCTCATGGGCGCGAAATCTGTGGTCATCACAGGAGTGCGGGAGGGAAGCTGCTACACCAATGTGGTTCTGGAGCAGGGACAGTACGATGCAAAATTTATCTGGACAAGGTCCTCCGGTGGAGAGCGTCCGGGAACCGGAGATGTATTTTCCTCTGTTGTGGCGGGCGCGTTATTAAACGGGAAGTCCCTCCCGGAGGCGGTGAGCCAGGCAGCAGGATTCGTAAAAGAGTGCATAAAAGTCTCCGATGAGGAGCAGATCCCTCACGCGAACGGTGTTTGTTTTGAGAAGATTCTTGGTAAACTGATAAAAAAGTAGGAGAAATACCCTTCCTTTTCTCAGCAAAATATGATATATTTTTACCAAAGCGTGTTTTTACACGGCAATAAGGAGAAAAGCTCATGTTAGATTTAAGATTTGTAAGAGAAAATCCGGAAATCGTAAAGCAGAATATCCGGAATAAATTCCAGGACGCGAAGCTTCCGTTAGTAGACGAAGTGATCGAACTGGACGAGGAGAACAGAAAAGTAAAGAAGGAGGCTGATGACCTCCGCGCGAGCAGAAATAAGATCTCCAAGCAGATCGGCGCGTTGATGGGACAGGGCAAGAAGGAAGAAGCTGAGGAAGTTAAGAAACAGGTTACAGCAGCTTCCGACCACCTTGCTGAGTTGGAGGAGAAGGAAAAAGATCTCGAGGAGCGCATCAAGAAGATCATGATGACGATCCCGAATATCATCGACCCGTCCGTACCGATCGGTAAAGATGACAGCGAGAACGTAGAAGTCCAGAAGTACGGTGATCCGGTCGTTCCGGATTTTGAGATCCCGTACCACACAGAGATCATGGAGAAATTTAACGGCATCGATCTTGATTCCGCAAGAAGAGTTGCCGGCAATGGTTTCTACTATTTAATGGGTGATATCGCGAGACTTCACTCCGCAGTGATCGCATACGCAAGAGATTTCATGATCGACCGTGGATTCACATACTGCGTACCGCCGTTTATGATCCGCAGTGACGTTGTCACAGGCGTTATGAGCTTCGCTGAGATGGACGCTATGATGTACAAGATCGAGGGTGAGGATCTCTACCTGATCGGTACAAGTGAGCATTCCATGATCGGCAAATTCATCGACCAGATCATTCCGGAAGAGGAGCTTCCGAAGACCTTAACAAGCTATTCTCCGTGCTTCCGTAAGGAGAAAGGCGCACACGGCATCGAGGAGCGCGGCGTATACCGTATCCATCAGTTCGAGAAGCAGGAGATGATCGTTGTCTGCAAGCCGGAAGAATCCAAGATGTGGTTCGACAAGTTATGGCAGAACACCGTAGATCTGTTCCGTTCCATGGACATCCCGGTTCGTACCTTAGAGTGCTGCTCCGGTGACCTTGCTGACCTGAAGGTAAAATCTGTCGATGTTGAGGCATGGTCCCCGAGACAGAAAAAGTACTTCGAGGTAGGAAGCTGTTCCAACCTTGGTGACGCTCAGGCTAGACGTTTAAGAATCCGTGTAAACGGACCGGACGGAAAGAAATATTTCGCACATACCTTAAATAACACAGTTGTAGCTCCGCCGAGAATGCTGATCGCCTTCCTTGAGAACAACTTACAGGCAGATGGTTCTGTAAGAATTCCGGAAGTTTTAAGACCGTATATGGGCGGAAAGACAGAAATCAAATAAATAAGGATTTATAAAGCTGTGGCGATTCATTTTGTCACAGCTTTTTCAGTTGCAGGACAGCTCCGGGAACTGTCAGAATAACCGGGATTTTTTGTTATGCAGAGCATATTACGAAGGAGATGAGATCCATGCCGGCAGCATTTGCGCATGATCTATACGGGAGAAAAGTATATATGGAGGCCGATCCGGTCATTAAACGGATCATAAAGAAGGAGCGGTACTGCTTTCTTTTAGGGGTTCACGGGCCGGATATCCTGTTCTTTTACAAGGCACTTGGAAAAAACAAGGTAAACCAGAAAGGCGTTCGGATGCACGGCGAACCCGCTGCAAAGCTCATGGAACGTGGCCGGATGTTGGTACGTGAGGCTGAGACAAAGGACGAGAGAGACGAGATGATTGCGTATCTCATGGGTGTTGCCTGCCATTTCTGTCTCGACAATCGCGTCCACGCTTACGTGAACGCAGAGGAGAAGCGGACCGGAATCACCCACGCGGAGATCGAGACGGAGTTAGAACGGAGACTTTTGGAGCGGGAACATATGCGTCCGCTGCATTCGAACCTCACCTGCCATTTGAAGATCACAGCCCAGACCGTGCGGGCATCATCGAGGCTTTTCGATGAGGATCCCATCAAGGTGGCAAAGGCGATCATGAGCTTCCGTACTATGAACCGACTGTTCATCAACTCCAGCGAGTGGACGAAACGGTTCTGCTGCTTCCTCCTGCGTTTTACGGGAAGCTATGGGGTCATTCACGGCATGTTTATGAGGAAACAGCCAACGCCGGGCTGTGAGGCCATCACAGACCACCTGGAGCGTGAATTTAATGAGGCAGTCCCTAAAGGAGCAGAACTTTTAAGCGATCTGCTTACATACCTGAGGGGAAAAGGACCGATGCCGGAAATCTTTCAGGGGAATTTTAACGGCGAATAGAGATGTGGCAGAAATTGAAGGCAGATTGCATGTCAGCCGGAAAGACTGGAAAGGTTGCACAGAATTGAAGAAATAGAACATAAAGGAGAACAACATGCAGGGAAAGATCTATGGAATCGGAGTGGGACCGGGGGATCCGGAACTCATGACATTGAAGGCGCTGCGCCTGATCCGGGAGGCGGATGCGATCGCGATTCCGGGAAAAGAAAAAGAGACATGTACCGCATATCAGATCGCTCTGGGGGCGGTTCCGGAGATCGAGGAGAAGGAGATCATCCCTGTGGTGTTCCCGATGACGAAGGACGAGGCGGTGCTGAAGGAGAGCCATGAGGCAGCGGTGAAGAGTCTGGCTGCCCTCATGGATCAGGGAAAGACCGTGGCGTTTTTGACACTGGGGGATGTGACGGTCTATTCCACATATGGCTATGTCCATAAAAAGCTTCTGGCTCTGGGATACGAGTCTGTCCTGATTAACGGAGTCCCGTCTTTCTGCGCGGCGGCGGCAAAGCTCGGGATCTCCCTTGGGGAGAAGGCGGAGTCCATCCATATCCTGCCGGGCTCCTATCCGGTGAAGGATGGGCTGAAGCTTTCAGGGACAAAGATCTTGATGAAATCCGGGAAAAAGATCGCGGATGTGAAGCGGGAGCTTCTTCTCACGGAGTGTCCTGCCTGGATGGTGGAAAACTGCGGGATGGAGGGTGAGCGGCTGATACGAAGTGCAGCCGACATCCCGGAGGACGCGGGATATTATTCCCTTATTATCGCAAAAGACAGGGAGGAACAGTAAAGGATGGGAGCAATAAAACGCCGAACGGTCCGGATCGGAACACGAAAGAGCAGGCTGGCGCTTGTGCAGACAAACATGGTGGCGGAGGCAATCGAGGCCGTATGTCCGGAGGTGAAGTGTGAGCTGGTTCCCCTAATGACAAAGGGCGACAAGATCTTAAAGACATCCCTGGTGGCATTCGGAGGAAAAGGAGCTTTCGTGGAGGAGTTTGAGCAGTCCCTCTTAAACGGGGACATTGATCTTGCGGTCCACAGCGCGAAGGACATGCCAATGGACTTGAGCGACGGGCTCTGTATTGGGGCCGTCTTAAAGCGGGAAGATCCGAGGGATGTCTTTGTGACGGTAAAGGGTCGTACTCCGGAGCGGAGTCCCAGGATTATCGGAACGGGAAGTCCGAGACGCCAGGTGCAGATCATGGAGCGCGGGGATGTGGAATGCCGTCTGCTTCGCGGAAATGTCGACACGAGACTGGAAAAACTGTACCAGAAGGAGTACGACGGGATCATCCTGGCTGCGGCGGGTCTTAATCGTCTGGGCCTTTTTAATGATCCGAGATTTTCCTTTGAGTTTCTGGAACCGGAAATGTTTATCCCGGCAGGAGGTCAGGGGATCATCGCAGTGGAAGCGAAAAAGGGCAGTGAGGTATTAAAGATCCTCAAAAAACTGAATGATAAAGAAGCGGAGCGGGCATTGTTCGCGGAGAGAAAAGTGCTGCGCCTTTTAGGTGCAGGCTGTACCGCAGCGGTAGGCGTGTACGCGAAGGAAGAGAATGGAACATTTTGGATGGGACTCATGCGGGAGACAAAAAATGGACTTATCCGCAGGAAGATCTCCGGAGCGCCGGAGGATTCCATGAAACTCGCGGAGCTTCTCGTAAAGAAGGGGACCGAAGGGGAGCTTCCGGCAGGGAAAGCTTATCTTGTGGGAGCCGGTCCTGGAAACGGCGGTCTCATCACGGTGAAGGGACAGCAGACATTAAAGGCAGCGGAGGTCCTTGTCTATGATCGGCTTGGCTCCGAGGAACTGCTCTCCCTGGTGCCGGAGGACTGCGAGCGGATCTATGTGGGAAAAGAGGCAGGACACCACATCAAAAAGCAGTCGGAGATCAACCGGATCCTGGTGGAGAAGGCACTGGAAGGAAAGCGCGTCATCCGGTTAAAGGGTGGAGATCCCTTTGTGTTCGGGCGCGGCGGAGAGGAGATCCAGGCGCTCACAGAAGCAGGAATCCCCTATGAAGTGATCCCCGGCGTTACCTCAGCCATCGGGGCACTGGAGGCGGCTGGAATCCCTGTTACCCACCGGAATATCGCGAGAGATTTCCATGTCTTTACGGGACATATCTCCCACGAAGGCGGTGAGGGACTCTCCGGGGATTACAGCCTGTACGCGAAGCTTCCGGGAACCCTGATCTTCCTTATGGGACTCTCGAACCTTGAGGAGATCGTGAAACGTCTCATAGATGGCGGAAAAGACGGGGAGACGCCTGCAGCCGTTGTGACGGACGGAACACTGTCCCGAATGCGCGTTGTCCGGGCATCCTTAAAGGATCTGCCTGAGGCTGTAAGAAAAGCGGGACTTACGCCTCCCGGAATCATCACTGTGGGTGAGGTCTGTGCCTTCCACTTTACATCTATGGTGCCGGGCGTGCTTACCGGAATCACGGTGGGAGTCACCGGAACAGAGGCCGTTAGAGGACGGATCATAAGCCGCCTGTCCGATGAGGGTGCGAAGACGGTCCGCGCGGGGGAATCCCTTGTGGTACGGGAGTCCATGGAACGGCTGGATCAGGCGTTTGCGGACCTTTCCCGTTACAGATGGGTGATTTTTACGAGCCGGAATGCAGTCCGGATCTTCTTTGAACGGATGCGAGAGAGACGTGTGGATCTCAGAAAACTCGGCTCACTTAAGTTTGCTGTCGTCGGGCGCGGAACAGGAGAGTATCTGGAGAGTGTCGGAATCACGCCGGACTTTATCCCGGAGGAATACACGACGAAAGCGCTGGCGGATGGACTTGTAAAATATTTGAAGGAGAATGGAGAGACTTCTGGGGCAAAAACTGCTGCCGCCAATGTAGCCTACAGCATTTCCAGTTCAGAAAATGTCTGTCCGTGTGCTGAGGCAGGAAAATTTCTGATCCCGCGGGCAAAGCAGGGCTCGAAGGTCCTCACGGAGACACTGGCGGAACAGGGATATGCGTTTGATGATATTCCAATCTATGATATCCTGGTGGAGCAGACGGAGCTTGCGAGACTTAAAACTGCCGACTATATCACGTTTGAGAGCGGCTCCGGCGTCCGAGGATTCTTCGCGGGACGTGAGGCGGAAGCGGCATCTCTGTTTGAGACGGTGAGACCAGTCTGCATCGGAAAGGTGACAGCGGCAGTCCTTGCGGAATACGGAGTGAAGAATGCCCTGACAGCTTCCGACTATACAGCGGACGGAATTTTAGAGGTGCTGCTGACGGACAGAAACGAGATCACGAGGTAAACATGGATACCTTTGTATACAAAGACCATAAAAAGTTAAGATGCGGATACACCACAGGAACCTGCGCGGCTCTGGCGGCTCAGGGGGCGGTGCGATTTCTGCTCACAGGATCCTGGAAGGAGACGGAGGAGATCATGACCCCGAAGGGGATTCCGGTGTGCGTATCGCTGGAAGAGAAAACTTCCGGGGATAGTTGGGCGGAGTGCGCGGTCAGGAAGGACGCAGGGGACGATTATGATGTGACGAACGGGATCCTGGTGTATGCGCGGGCGGAGTTTGTGAAAGATAAAAACTTTTATGAAAAGGTTCAGATGTCACATCTGGAAAGTTCCGGGTTCGGAGCTGCAGGAGAAAAACCTGGTCTGAGTCCAGAAAACCAGAAACAGCAGAAAAAAGCGAATGCCGCTCATCAGAAAGAGGCACTTCCTGAGTCGCTTGTCAGAATCGACGGCGGCATCGGCATCGGTCGCATCACAAAATCCGGTCTGGATCAGCCAGTAGGCGCTGCAGCGATCAATTCTGTGCCGCGTAAGATGATCCGGGACGCTGTCTACGAGCTTTTGGAGGAAGCCGGAGAGCTTCGCCTGGTATCGATCACAATATCGGTTCCTGCAGGCGTAGAAGCCGCGAAGAAGACCTTCAACCCGGTCCTGGGAATCGAGGGCGGGATCTCCGTTCTCGGGACCAGCGGGATTGTGGAGCCCATGAGCGAGGAAGCGCTTGTCGAGACGATCCGCACCCATCTAAATGTCTTAAAGGCAGAGGGCAGAAAATGGGTGATCGCAGTGCCTGGAAATATGGGCGCGGGATTTTTAGAGAGGTATCTCGTAGAACATGGTAAATTCTGTACCGATGCTCATCAAGGGAGTAACGCGGCGGACACGGATGCTGCTGTTGAGGCAGAACAGATGGCTTATGGAGAATTATCAACGGGAACAGAACCATCACTTCTGGAAGGATTTATGAATTCCCTCGTCACCATGAGCAACTTCGTCGGCAAGACCATTGACCTTGCCGCGGAACTGGGCTTTTCCGGTATCCTGATCGCCGGTCACATGGGAAAACTCGTGAAGATCGGAAACGGGATCATGAACACCCACTCCAGGGAGGCGGATGGTCGCATGGACACGATGCTGTCCTGCGCGTTATCTGCCGGAACCGAGGACCTGGAACTCCTTAGAAAGATCCAGAGATCCAACACGACGGATGAGGCGATGGATCACTTAAAACAGGCGGGAATCATAGAGGACACGATAAACGTATTCTTAAAGCGTGCCGATTGGCACCTTACCCATCGATCCAGGGACGAGGTGAGGACGGGAATGATCGTCTTCGGGACAAAGGGGGAGTATCTGGGAGAGACGGAAGGCGCGGATGCGATTCTGCGGTCAGCGTTGAAAGAGCTGGATCAATAAGCTTCCACTTAGCGCTGAAAGAACTGAAACAATAAGTTTTGGAACAACGCATGAAAGTTACGGTCTCTGATCATTCATCGAAATTAAAGGAAACACTATGGAAAACAGGCAGAAAAATTACGGGAGCGTCCATGACACAAAGGCATCCATGATGTATAACCGCTTCCTGAAACAATACAACGAGTGGCTTTCCGGCGGACCGATCCCGGATACCGGGAATCAGGATACAAAGTATTTTCTGGGCCAGCAGCGGAAGCGGTTGGAAAAACGCGGACTTCACAGAGATTCATCCATAGAACTCCGGGGTCTTCTGGCCTCAGCCGGCGCGATCCCGCCGAAGGTCGGAAAGAAATATACGAATGTGACAGAATTCCGCACGGCGCAGAGAAATACGACATATTCCAGGGGTGGACGGATCATCGGAAAATTCCGGAAGAAAGAGATCTTATACCAGACGATCACCTTCGCGAATGAGGCGACGGTAGACGGAACGGAGCCATGTACCTGCCCGTCCTGCGGAGCGGTGAGCCAGATCAAGGCGCTGTTTGAAGGCTGCCCATACTGCCACACAAGATTTCTGATGCAGGATCTGTATCCGAAGGTCGCGAATTTTTATTCCATTGAAGACCTCAGCTATTCCAAGGAAGAGATCAAAAGAACATTAACTCCCTGGTGCGGCGGAGGGGCAGTCATCTTCACGGTGTTCATGCTGGCATACCTGGCATGGGAGAGGGCAAAGACCGGTGATCCTCTGACACTATATTCCATGATCTGCCCGCTGATCGGGTATCCAGTAATCGGAGCCTTCGGCGGATATATGCTGTTTGCCTTAAAAACACTTGGGTATATTTTCTGGCGGGCGATGCAGAGCCTTGGACTTCTGTTTGCCACTTCTGGCAGCAAAAACAGGCTGATCCGGTTCATGAAGAATTACGAGCCGGATTTTGGCTATGAAAACTTTGCAAACCAGGTCATTGCTCTGGCAAAAAATATTATCTTTTCCGAGCCGGGAGAGGACCTTTCTATTATCCGCGGTCCCTGGGATGGGGAAAGTTTCCAGAACATCACGGACATTGTATACAGGGGAGCTATGTCGGTGGGGAACTGCTGGCAGGAAGGCCCGTATGTGTATGCGGATATCGATCTGTACTTCTGCGATACATATGACAGGGGAAGTTCGATGAAGGAGAAAAACGACAGGATCCGGATGATCGTCGGAAAGAATATCCAGATCCCGCAGGACCCGGGATACTCGATCCATCAGGTCTCCTGTGAAAGCTGCGGGGCAAGCTTTGACGCGATGAAGATCCGTCACTGCCCGTACTGCAAGCGGGAGTATGACATGAGAGACCATGCATGGACGGTCATGAAGATTCGAAAAACAGGAGGAAAACCATCATGATACATTTTGTGGGAGCCGGAAGCGGAGCGCCGGACTTGATCACGGTCCGGGGACAGAAATTCCTTCGGGAGGCGGACGTGGTGATCTATGCGGGATCCCTTGCGAATCCGGAGCTTTTAAAGGAGACGAAGCCGGGGTGTGAGATCTTAAACAGTGCCTACATGACTCTTGACGAGGTGATCCGTGCCATGGAGAAAGCGGAGCGTGAGGGAAAAATGACGGTGCGGCTTCATACCGGTGATCCGGCGATCTACGGCGCGATCCGGGAGCAGATGGACCGGCTGGATGAGAAAAAGATTGCTTACGATGTATGCCCGGGGGTCAGCTCCTTCTGCGGCGCTGCATCGAGTCTCCATGCGGAACTCACGCTGCCTGGCGTGTCCCAGTCCGTGATCATCACGAGAATGGCGGGGCGGACCGGAGTCCCGGAGCGGGAGAGTTTCCGTTCCCTGGCGGCTCACCATGCGACCATGGCGGTGTTCTTAAGCACGGGACTGTTGTCACAGATGGAAAAGGAACTTGCGGAAGCAGGATATGAGTCGGACACTCCGGCGGTGATCATCTACAAGGCGACATGGCCGGAGGAGAAGATCGTCCGCTGCACCGTCTCTACGCTGGCGAAGTCCGCAGAGGAGAACGGAATTAAGAAGACGGCAATGATCTTTATCGGTGATGTATTCGGCACGAGAGAGGCAAACGGCTACGAGGAGTCAAGACTCTATGCGCCGGACTTCTCCACGGAATTCAGAAAGGGGACGGACATATGAAGAAGCTGACAGTGGTCGGCATGGGACCTGGAGAATATGAATCCATGACGCTCCGTGCCGTAAAGGCGCTTAACACCTGCGATGTGATCGTGGGATACACGGTCTATGTGGATCTCGCGAAGCCGTACTTTCCAGATAAGGAATTTCTGACGACCCCCATGAAACGGGAGATCGAGCGCTGCGAGATGGCTTTTGCGGAGGCGGAAAAAGGAAGATCTGTCGTGATGATCTGCAGCGGGGACGCAGGAATCTACGGAATGGCGGGACCGATCCTGGAACTCGGGGAGAAGCACCCGGAGGTGGAGATCGAGGTGATCCCGGGGATCACGGCGGCTCTCTCCGGCGGCGCTGTCCTCGGGGCACCGCTGATGCATGATTTTGCGGTGATCAGCTTAAGTGATCTTTTAACACCCTGGGAGACCATTGAGAATCGCCTGGACGCGGCGGCGAAGACTGATTTTTCCATCTGCCTCTATAATCCGTCCAGCAGGAAGCGGGCGGACTATTTAAAGCGTGCGTGTGAGATCTTTTTACGGTACAAGAGCTCGAATACCGTCTGCGGCATTGTAAAGAACATCGGAAGAGACGGGGAGACGAAGAAGGTCATGACGTTAGCGGAATTGAAAGATTACGAGGCGGACATGTTCACCACCGTGTTTATTGGAAACAGCCGGACCGAAAAGTCCGTCCTTGGCGGGCAGAACTGGATGGTCACACCGAGAGGATACCGGATATGAAGATAGCGGAAGGGAAAATTGCGGTTTTTGCGGGGACAACGGAAGGACGGGTTCTGGCATCCCGCCTTGCCGGAAGTCAGGTAGCGGCTGATGTGTTTGTTGCGACGGAATATGGAAAAGAGGAGATCCCGAAGGCTGAGAATCTTCAGGTCCATGACGGGCGTGTCGATGAGATCCAGATGGAGAAACTGTTTCAGGAAAAGAAGTATGACTTGATCCTTGATGCAACCCATCCTTTTGCGGTGGTGGTCACGGCAAATATCAGGGAGGCGGCAGAAAAGACAGGGACCCCGCTTTTAAGGATCCTGCGGGATAAAAACGGTGAGAGAACAAATGTTTTCACTTCTGAAAACGGACCCCGTACTTTTGAAGATGACAACCAGAAAAAAAAGAACACAAAAACAGATATGGAAATGCCCGGAGAAAGTGCTTGGACAGAAACGGAAGGCATTTCAGACGGTTCAGACTGCCGGATCATCACGGTGGAGAATATTCAGGCGGCAGTGGACTTTTTAAAGACCACGGAAGGTCCGGTATTCGTCACGACGGGAAGTAAGGAGCTCTCCGCATTTTTAGCTCTCCCGGACTGGGAGACGAGAGTCTACGCGAGAGTCCTTTCCATGCCGGAGGTGGTAAAGACCTGTGCCGATATGGGCTTTTACGGCAGCCATCTGATCGCAATGCAGGGGCCCTTTGCGGAAGACTTAAATGTTGCAATGATGAAAGCGGTCCATGCGAAGTGGATGGTGACGAAGGAGTCCGGGAAGGCGGGCGGATTCGAGGAAAAGGTCAGTGCGGCGAAAAAAGCAGGTGTCGGTCTTGTCGTGATCGGAAGACCGGTGGAAGAAGGAATCTCGTTAGAAGAAGGAATTGCTTATCTGGAGGAGCATTTTGCTCTGGGAAGGTCAGTTAAAAATTCCGGGAAACGCCAGGTATTCCTTATCGGCACAGGACCCGGAAGCGAATCCTATCTAACCGGTGAGGCAAAAAAACGCCTCGACAAATGTGATCTGATCGTCGGCGCAAGCCGCTGTGTGAGACAGCTGGAAAGTTTCCACAAACCTGTATTTGAGGCATACCAGCCGGAAAAAATTGCGGACTATCTGGATGCCCACCCGGAGGTACAGGTGATCTGTGGAGCCATGTCCGGTGATACCGGATTTTACAGCGCAGCGGAAAAACTCGGTGCAGTGCTGGAACGCCGCGGAAACTATACCGTGGAAGTAATTCCGGGGATCTCTTCCGTTGGATATTTTTTCGCGAAGATCCGGCGTCCCTGGGATCACGCGAAACTCTTCAGCATGCACGGGCAGGCGGCAAACTTCGCTTTGGAATTAAAGCGCTCCGGCAGTGCCTTTATCCTTGGCGGCGGCTCGGATTTCTATGAAACGATCTGCGGACAGCTCATCGATCTTGGGATGCAGGAGACAAAGCTCTTTGCCGGGGAAAACCTGACACTTGAAGACGAACAGATCTTCACCTCCACTCCAGAGGAAATAAAGGGCAGGAAAGCCCCTTCACTGGCCGTCCTCTATGCGGAATGGACCGGGCCCCGAAGACCTTTATCCCACGGTATTTCCGATGAGGCGTTCACCCGCGGGAAGGTTCCGATGACGAAGATGGAAGTCCGCACCGTGTCCGTGGCAAAGCTGGAACTCACGGAAAATTCCGTTCTCTACGATGTCGGAGCCGGAACAGGATCCGTCTCTGTGGAGTGCGCAGGCCTTTCCGATTCGGTGAAAGTCTATGCTATCGAGAAGAATTCGGAGGCCGTGGAGCTTCTCTATGAAAACCGGAAAAAATTCGCCCTCACAAATCTGGAGATCATAGCGGGAACAGCGCCGGAAGCGTTAGAAGATCTTCCGGCGCCAACCCATGTCTTCATTGGCGGAAGCGGAGGACAGATGGAAGAGGTTATCGCATTATGCCTTAAGAAAAATCCTAAAACACGATTTGTTGTAAACCTCATCACTCCTGAGTCTCTGGCAGCAGTCCTTGAAGCCGCAAAGACTCTCCCGGTGACAGAACCGGATCTTGTGACGCTTACTGCCGCAAGGTCCAAAAAAGTCGGTTCCAGCCATCTGATGATGGGGCAGAATCCGGTATGGATCGTGACGTTTGAGGGAAAAACCTGCATCAGCGGAATTTAATGATTATGAAGGAGCTGGAAATATGGATAAGGAGCGGATGAAGTGTTTGGTTCAGGATTCTCAGGCAGTTTCCGTCCGCTTTCCCCGGATCATGATTGCCGCGGAGAAGAGCGGTGGGGGGAAGACGTTGTTTACCTGTGCGCTGCTTTCTCTTTTGAAAGAGAAAATTCAGGAGGTTCGCGCGTTTAAGTGCGGGCCGGATTATATCGATCCGATGTTTCACCGGACGGTGCTGGAGATCCCGTCGAGAAATCTGGACAGCTTTTTTGCGGACGGGGATACGCTGAGATATCTGCTCGGCAGGGAAGTCCTCGAAATGGAGAAATTCCCGGAAAGCCGAATCGCTGTACTGGAGGGCGTCATGGGCTTTTACGATGGACTTGGCGGTGTCTCGGAGCGGTCCAGTGCCTGGGAGGTGGCGGATCTCACGGATACGCCGGTGATCCTTCTGGTGGATATGATGGGGCGGAGTCTTTCTGCTTTAGCGTCGATCAAGGGATTTCTTGATTACAAGGAGAAGAGCCATGTGACAGGGGTAGTCTTTAACCGGCTGTCACCGATGTTGTATCCGAGATTAAAAGAGCGGGCAGAGCGGGAGCTTGGAATCCGGGTATTCGGGTATGTGCCGGAATTAAAGGATATGACGCTGGAGTCCCGCCATCTGGGGCTTGTGATGCCGGAAGAGATTCCAGGGATCCGGGAACGGCTGGATCTGATCAAAGAAAAGGTTCGAGTGGAAATCAATCTGGATGGGATTATTGAGGAGGCTGGGAGAGCGGCAGAGATAGAAGTGAAATTGCCAGAAGCTGTAAGGCAGTTTTGTAATGTGGATTGCGGGACAGGTATTAAGAAAACAGTAGTTGCAGTCGCCAAAGATGAAGCTTTTTGCTTTTATTACGAGGATAATCTGGATATTCTGAGAAAACTTGGAGCGGAAATACAGTATTTTTCCCCGATCCACGACAGAAACCTTCCGGTGGAAACCTGCGCAGTCTATCTTGGCGGCGGTTATCCGGAGCTTCACGCGAAAGCACTTTCAGAAAATATCAGTATGCGGAATGCGATCCGTCAGGCGGTGATGGAAGAGATGCCGTGTATCGCGGAGTGTGGCGGATATCTGTACCTGAAGGATTCGATCGTGGATCCGGACGGCGTGGAATGGCCAATGGCAGGTGTGCTGCCGGGCAGCAGCCGTGACACGGGGAAGCTTGGTAGATTTGGGTATATTACTGTTACCTCAAAGAAAGAGGGACTGTTAGGACCTGCGGGAACTGAATTCCGCGCCCATGAATTCCACCACTGGGATTCGGAGGAGAACGGGACGGATTTCGCAGCAAAAAAGCCGGTGGGAACACGGGGCTGGGACTGCGGATATACGACGGAGAGCTTTTATGCAGGCTTTCCGCACTTGTATTTTTACAGTAATGTGAAAATTGCTGAGAACTTTATTAAATGTGCAGAAACGTGGAAAAAGAAAAATCCCATCAGCGAAGCTGGTCTGGAATGGATTTTTGCACGTAACTATGAAGGTACTGAATAGTTACAAATCCAGAAAAGTATAGCACTTTGAAGGTTCGATAAATTTGAATTTTAGCAAATTTTTTGCATTGACAAAAATTGCAGTAGAAAAAGATTCTTACTGATATGACATAATCAAAAAGATGAATAGTGAAATGAAATATGACAGCAGAATGAAAATAAATATGACAGAAAAAACTTCAGTAGAAAAGACCTGGAAAGCATATCTGAATAAGATTGAACCGGCAGATCGAACTGCCATGGAGCTTGCGAAAAAGCGTTGGAATTCTGTGGCAAAACCCATCGGAAGTCTCGGAATTCTGGAGGAGGATATTATAAAGATCGCGGGGATCCGCGGGAACGCATCGGGAATGAAACTGGACCGGTCCGCACTGGCAGTCATGTGCGCGGATCATGGTGTCGTTGCGGAAGGGGTTTCCCAGACAGGTAAAGATGTGACGAGGATCGTTGCGGAAAACTTCACGAAAGGCGAGACATCCACCTCCAAGATGTGCCGGATCTCTGGAACTGACCTCTATCCGGTGGATATGGGAATGGATTGTGAGCCGACCGGGCAGAAAGAGCCTGACATGCACCGGATTTTGGACCGGAAAGTGGCAAGAGGATCCGGAAATATCGCGAGGGAACCGGCGATGAGCAGAACCGGGTGTCTTCAGGCACTTCTTTCCGGCATAGATCTCGCATTCCGGTTGAAAGAGATGGGATACGAAATTCTTGCCGCCGGGGAGATGGGAATCGGAAATACGACTCCTGCTGCCGCCATGAGCGCAGTGCTCACGGGGCTCTCACCTGAAGAGGCGACCGGCCGGGGCGCCGGACTCTCTGACGCGGGACTTGAGAAGAAAAAAAAGGCAGTGGAGATGGCAGTTTCCCGTTTCTATGAGAAATATCCGGAATACCGGAATGGAACAAAAGAACAATATGAGAGCGGAGAGCTGTCCGCTGTGACGGTGCTTGCAGAGCTTGGCGGTTTCGATCTCGCTGGAATGACGGGGCTATTCCTCGGCGGAGCGGCGGCAAAGATCCCGGTTTTGATGGATGGATTCCTCTCCACCGTCTCTGGCCTTCTGGCGGTTCTCATCAGGAAAGAGGCGAAGGACTATATGCTCGCGTCCCATATCTCCACAGAACCTGCCGGGGCGGCGATCCTTCAGATGCTGGATCTTCCGGCACCTCTTCACATGGGAATGCATCTCGGCGAGGGAAGCGGGGCGGTTGCCATGATCCCGCTTCTCAGGATGGGGGCAAAGGTATATGAGGAGATGAGCACATTTTCTGATATCTCTGTGGAACAGTACGTGGACTATCAGGAGAAAGGAGAGCAGCCATGAGGGCGGCAATTATCGCTTTTTCCATGTATTCCAGAATACCGATGCCGATGTTCGAGTGGAAAGAGGAGGACATGAAGTACGCTATGTGTTTCTTCCCGGCCATCGGCATGGTGATCGGGGCAGTATTTTACGGGATGTTCCTGCTGCTCTCATGGCTTCTTCCGGGAAGCTTTCTGGCAGCGGGAATCCTTCTCGCAGTTCCGATCTTTATCACAGGCGGAATCCACATGGATGGTTTTATGGACACGTGTGATGCAAGGGCATCCTACGGAGACAGGGAGAAGAAACTCGCGATCTTGAAGGACACCCACACGGGAGCGTTCGCGGTGATCTTCGGCGCGCTGTATCTGATCCTTTATGCGGCGGCATGTCTGGAGCTTGACCGGGAGACGGCGATGCTTGTTTCGATCGGTTTTGTGATCTCAAGATCCTTAAGCGGACTCTCCACGGTGACATTCCCGGAGGCGAGAAAACATGGGATGCTGGCAGATTTTATGAAGGACGCGAAAAAGAAGACGGTGGCGGTCTGGATGGTCATCCTGTTCCTTGCGGCAGCAGTTCTGGAACTTTTTCTGGGCGGCAGAATTGGGGGAATCATTCTATCAGCATCGATCCTGATCTTTTTCTACTACCGGCATATGGCAGTGAAGGAGTTCGGTGGGGTCACGGGAGATCTGGCGGGATTTTTCCTGCAGATCTGTGAGCTTGGGATCCTCCTTGCGACCGTGATCGGGAAGGCGGTGATCGGATGAAACTTTTCATGATCCGGCATGGGGCAACGGCCGGGAATCTGGAAAAACGGTATGTGGGCCGGACTGATGAGGGACTGACGGAACAGGCAGTGTCGGATCTGAAGGAAGAAGCACTGAAGCTTCGGGAGATTTCAGGAAACATGGCAGCGATCATCACAAGCCCGATGAAGCGGTGTCTTGAGACGGCAGAAATTCTGTTCCCGGAGAAGCTATATGAACATGTTCCGAGAATCCAGAAAGCCGGACTCTCCGAGTGTGATTTTGGAACCTTTGAGTATAAGAATTATCTGGAACTTTCCGGGGATGCGGAGTATCAGCATTTTATCGACACGCTGGGGAGAGAGGGATTTCCCGGCGGGGAGACCACGGAGGCATTTAAAGCCCGGACAGTGGAGGCATTTCAGGAAGTATGGAAGGAAATTTCTTCTCAGACTGAACAGGGGGCTGACCGGACACTCGTTTTTGTCGTTCATGGAGGAACGATCATGGCAGTCATGGAGGCGTTTTCGGAGGAAAAGAAAAGTTACTATGACTGGCAGGTTGGGAACGGGGAAGGCGTTTTGGGAAAAATGGATGCGTCAGATGGACAGATCCGCAACGCGCGGATCATTAAAGCTAAATGATCGATAACGAAACGTGTAAAGGAAAAGATGAAGGGAGAACAAAAACATGATACTTTTATTATCTGTATGCAGCATCGGATTTCTGATCTACGGAGCGCTGGTTGTAAGCGGCATCTACACGCCGATCAGCTCAAAGATCCTTGTGGAGGACGAAGAACGGGCAAAATGGTGCCACACAGAGGGCGTCACAAAGATGCTCTGGGGGCTGGATCTGGCATTCTTTGTCATGTACCGATGCAGCGTATTTCCGGCAGTTTTATGGCTGGCGGCATTTCTTGTACTGACGGTGGTTATTATCATCATGGCATATAAGAATAACGGAAAATATTTGAAATAGAGTCCGTAAAGGATTCCTGAATTTTTTGTCCGCGGGGAAAAGGACGACAGGCTCACATGCGTATGGAAACATAGTTTCGTTTATGCATCTGAAAACAGGAAAATTACGGCAGATAAGGAAGAATTTACATGATAGACAGAATGGAACTTCTGGCGGTGATCGTACTTGGTTTTCTGCTGGATCAGGTCCTCGGCGATCCGCACTGGCTGTATCACCCAGTGCGGCTGATCGGGACATATATCAGTTTTCTGGAAAAAGGAATACGGAAGATCTTCGGAGACGGGGAACGGGCGCTGCTTGCGGGCGGCGTCGTCCTTGTCCTTTTTGTGACGGGAACGACGGCGGTCGTATCCGGCGGCATTCTTTATGCCTGTGGGCGGATCTCCCCAGGGCTTAAATTTCTGGTCTCGGTGATCCTCTGCTATCAGCTATTTGCGGTGAGATCCTTAAAAGATGAGAGCATGAAGGTCTACCGGGAATTGAAAAAAGATGATCTACCGGCAGCCCGGTACGCGGTCTCCATGATCGTGGGCCGTGATACGGAACGTCTCGACATGACGGGAGTCACGAAAGCGGCGGTGGAAACTGTAGCGGAAAATACTTCGGACGGTGTCGCAGCCCCGCTTTTTTATATGACTCTCGGCGGCCCGGTCCTCGGCTGGATATATAAGGCAGTTAACACCATGGATTCCATGGTGGGATACAAGAACGACAAGTATCTTTATCTTGGAAGGGCGGCGGCAAAGCTTGACGATCTCCTGAACTTCATACCTGCGAGACTCTGCGCCTGGGTCATGATTTTCGCCTCCTATCTGCCATCAAAAGATCATGAATTTGACGGTTCCCATGCGAAGGAGATCTTTTTAAGGGACCGTTTCAACCACGCGAGCCCAAATTCCGCCCAGACGGAATCGGTCTGCGCCGGATCACTCAGGATCCGCCTTGCGGGAGATGCCTGGTATTTCGGAAAACTTGTGAAGAAGAAATACATTGGGGATGATCTGCGGCCGGTAGAGATCGAGGATATTCCGCGGGCGAATAAGCTTCTTTACCGGACATCATGGATCCTTATGGGACTCTGTGCGGTGGTGGAAACGGTTCTCAATTTATTGTAAAGATGGTTTAGGGCATAAAAACAGGATATGGCAGCAGTCGTAATGCAGAGTATATGCGATTATAAATTGTGTTAAAACGGCTGCAGCACTACGGAGGAATCAAATTGGCAAAAGTAATCATGATCCAGGGAACGATGTCGAATGCTGGGAAAAGCTTTCTCGCGGCGGGGCTCTGCCGGATCTTTAAACAGGATGGGCTCAGGACCGCCCCGTTCAAATCCCAGAATATGGCATTAAATTCCTACATCACAAAGGACGGTCTTGAGATGGGCCGTGCTCAGGTCATGCAGGCGGAGGCGGCTGGAATCGAACCGGAGGCGGCGATGAATCCGATCCTCCTAAAGCCCACCTCCAACATGGGCTCCCAGCTCATCGTAAACGGAGAAGTCAGGGGAAATTATCCGGCGGCGGAATATTTTAAGATGAAAAAGAGCCTGATCCCGGACATCATGGACGCTTACAACACTCTGGCATGCAGGTACGACGTGATCGTCGTGGAAGGGGCCGGAAGTCCTGCTGAGATCAATCTCCGGGAAAATGATATCGTGAACATGGGACTGGCAGAGATGCTCGACGCACCGGTCCTTCTTGCAGGAGATATCGACCGGGGTGGTGTTTTCGCCCAGCTCTACGGGACAGCGGCCCTGCTCACAGAAGCGGAGCAAAAGCGGATCCGCGCCTTCGTGATCAATAAGTTCCGCGGGGATAAAGAGATCTTAAAACCGGGTCTTTCCATGCTCTATGAGCGGATCCGGATCCCGTTTGCGGGTGTGATCCCGTACATGGATGTGGACGTGGACGATGAGGACAGCCTCTCGGAGCGCCTGACAGAAAAACATGGAACCGGACCTCTTCTTGACCGCTCCGGCCATGCGGCTTTTGCGAAGATCTCCGTGATCCGGCTTCCGAGGATCTCGAATTTCACGGACTTTAATGCACTGGAGCGACTGCCGGGGATCGCGCTTTCTTATGTGAGCCGTCCGGAGGAACTGACCGGATCGGATCTCATCATCCTCCCTGGGACAAAGAACACCATGGGAGATCTCAAGTGGCTCCGCCAGAACGGGCTGGAAGCTGTAATCACGCGGATGGCGGGAAAAGGGATCCCGGTCATCGGCGTCTGCGGCGGGTTCCAGATGCTGGGAACGAGTCTTTCCGATCCGCATGGTGTGGAAGAAGGCGGAACGATGCGCGGCATGGAGCTCCTGCCGATCCGCACGATCTTTGCGGAGAAGAAGACGAGGACGAGAGTGAATGGAACGGCTGCCGGGTTTTCAAACGATGGAGTACCGGTAAAGATCAACGGATATGAGATTCATATGGGAGAGACGATCCGGGACGGCGGACAGCCGTTTTCGTGGATCCAGTACGAAAATGGGGAAAATATCGCAGCGATGGCGATGGATTCCGATGCGCGTTCAGGATATAAAACGGATTCGAATCCGAATGGAGCTCCGGACGGTGGGAAAGAAGACGGCTGTATCAGCGGAAACGTATTCGGAACCTATGTCCACGGAGTATTCGACACAGAAGAGATGCAGCATGAGATCCGCGATTTCCTCGCAGAGAGAAAAGGTGTTCGTCCGGAGACATATGAAAACGGGGAAACATTCTCGATGGCAAAGTATAAAGAAGAGCAGTATGACAAGATGGCTAAGATTATCCGGGAAAATCTGGATATGGATATGATCTACCGGATCCTGGAACGAAAGGATGTGAGATAATGAGTGGACTTGACTGGACCGAAGAATTAAAAAAGCGGACGGGGATCGATTTCCTGACAACCCGCCCGATGGAGATCGAAAAAAAGAGTTTTGAGATCATAAAAGGAGAGCTGGGCGAGGAATTTGTTTCCCGGTATCCGGCTGATGCACTCCCGGTTCTCTGCCGGGTGATCCACACGACGGCGGATTTTTCCTACAGGGACACTCTGACGATCACCAACGGAGCTATCGAAAAGGCAAAGGAAGCGATCCGACGCGGACTTCCGATCATCACGGACACCACGATGGCTGCATCCGGGATCAATAAAACGGCGGCAGGAAAATTTGGGATCGAGGTGCACTGTTTTATCGGAGATGAGGATGTAAAAGAGGCGGCGAAGGAGAGCGGCATGACAAGATCTGCGGTCAGCGCGGAAAAGGCCGCAAGACTTTATCCGGAATGCATCTACGCGGTGGGCAACGCACCGACAGCCCTGATGCGCCTTTATGAGCTGATCGAAGAGAAAAAGATCCGCCCGGCGCTCATTATCGGAGTCCCGGTGGGATTTGTAAATGTGGTGGAAGCAAAAGAGTTGATCTTAAGGACAGATGTTCCGGCCATCGTCGCAAGAGGACGGAAAGGCGGCAGTAATATCGCGGCGGCGATCTGCAATGCGTTATTATATGAAGCTGGTGGAAGATAAAAGAATATACGATGGAATACGGATATAGAAAAATGCCTCAGAGCTTTGCACATTCGGTGCTGCTCTGGGGCATTTTCTATTTGTACGATAAAATTATACTTCCTGCACCGTGATCCCCGGTACAGCCATCAGGGAGTAGTTCGTGTGATACACAACGAAACCGGGAGCAGCGCCGGGAACTTTTTTCAGATTCTTTCTCTGGATATAATCGACTTCCACCTTCTCGTTCCCCCGTCCCTTGGAGTAATAGGCAGCCAGCGCTCCGGCTTCCTCAAAGACGCGGTCAGGCAGCTCCTTTCCCTCGGTCTTTACGATCACATGGGAGCCGGGGATTCCCTTCGCGTGAAACCACCAGTCGCCGCCGTTGGCAAACTTGAAGTCGAGTTCTTCATTCTGGTAGTTGTTTTTTCCGACATAGATATGGAATCCGTCGCTGGAAAGGTAGTGGAACGGGCGGCTTGTGATCTTTACCTTTTTTCCTCCGGTATAATGGCGTTTGATATAGCCGTATTCCGTAAGCTCTTCCTTGATCTGTACCAGATCCTCTTCCAGCCTTGCGATATCCATGGAGGTACTGATGGATTCCAGATGGTCGATCTCCGCCTTTGTCTGCGCGAGCTGTTCCGTGACGGCCTCGTAGGTCCGTTTTTGTTTATTGTACTTATCGAAATACCGCTTTGCGTTCTCCTGGGCTGTCATCGTCGGATCCAGAGGGATCGTAATTTCTGTATTGTCGTAATAATTTAAACATTTGAAACTTTTTTCACCGCCGGAGAGACCATATCCGTAGGTATTCAATAGTTCTCCGTAGATCCGGTATTTTTCCCGTTTTTCGGTATCTTTGAGCTGCTTTGTCTGAAGATCCAGCTTTCTCACACTGCGCTCCAGTGCATTGGAGATGATCTTTCTAAGATCCGTGGACTTCTGGTGGATCCGTGATACCGTATTCTTTTCCGCGTAGTACCGCTCGAGGAGCTCACTGATGGAATCAAACTTCACAGTCCTGTAATTTCCGCCTTCCATCATCGTCAGCGGGACAGCGGCAAATTCGATGGGTTTTTCTCCCTCGTAGATAATATTCGGGGTGAAATTGCCCTCACGGATATCGTCCATGATCCAGTTGAACGCGTGGAAGAGGTGTGTGAGTTCCGCGTCGGAAAATTCTTTTGCGGAGATATCCCCGTCTAAGGATGCCAGATGGCAGATCTCAGCGGCAACCACGGGACTTAAGCCGGTAAGATCCATGTAGAGCGCTTTGGAAAGATTCTGCGGTGTGCTGTGCAGAAGCTCTTTAAATTCCGTTTCCGTGATCGTAAGCGGATTCTTCTTCTCACCGGAGTGGGGAATAAAATAATCTCTTCCCGGGAGGACTTCCCGGACAGAGCTTACCTGAGCCGAGATATGTTTGATGCTGTCTAAGATCACGTTATTCTCATCGCAGAAGATGATATTGCTGTGTTTTCCCATGAGCTCGATCACGATGAACTTTCTTCTGAGGTCGCCCATCTCATCCAGATGCTCCACCTCGATCCGGACGATCCGCTCCAGCCCTGGCTGGGTGACAGAGATAATCCTGCCATTTGCGATATGCTTTCTTAAGAGCATACAGAAGTTCGGGGCCGTCATCGGGCTCGGTTTATTGTTTGCCGTAAAATAGAGAAGCGGGAGACTGGCGTTGGCTGAGACGAGCAGCCGCACGTTCTCCCGGTTTCCTTTTATCGTAAAAAGTAATTCGTCCTTTTCCGGCTGGGCGATCTTTGAGATCCTGCCGGAGACGATCTTATCGTTCAGATCGCGGACCAGATTCGCGATCACAATTCCGTCAAATGCCATTGTTGTGGTGGTTCCTTTCTGACAACAGCTCCGTCTGAAATGTCAAAAACCGTGACGATGGAATCTGCTGTCTCTATATAGATTTTGTGTAACTGTTCAGTAGGTCTGCGCACTTGCTGCGCTGACCGTAAGAAAACATAGGCTGGAGGGCAAAAATCCCATCAGCGAAGCTGATCTGGAATGGATTTTTGCGTGTAACTATGAAGGTACTGAATAGTTACGATTTTGTACAAAATATGGAATGCCGGA
Organism: Desulfotomaculum sp. OF05-3; assembly: GCF_003435535.1. Classification (NCBI taxonomy): domain Bacteria; kingdom Bacillati; phylum Bacillota; class Clostridia; order Eubacteriales; family Desulfotomaculaceae; genus Desulfotomaculum; species Desulfotomaculum sp. OF05-3. The sequence goes on from NZ_QWGO01000012.1 coordinate 45,224, forward strand.
CAAGGAAGGAGATAAGGCCTTAACCGATTTCCGGTGGAACATTATCCGGCAAAGTTTTCCTTAAAAATCTTCTCGATCGCGGATGTCAGTTCCGCCACGGAATGTGTCCGGCTTCTGGAACACTCCCTCGCAGGGCGTCCGCAGAGCAGACAGGTCCGTCCCGGTTTTCCGATATCGCTTCGGGAGATCTTTTTCCCATCCCGTCCGATGATGTCGATATCGTAAAGACGTCCAAGCTTTGACGCGTCCTCCAACGGCACTAGCAGACGCTTTACATCAAGGGCATCCGCGTCCACGCATAAGAAGGCCTCCGGACCTGTTCGATCCAGGATCAGACTGCGCTTTAAGACCGGGATACCGGAAGCGGATAACGCCTGAAGGATCTCCTTCAACGCAAGCTCAAAGGTCTCCGGCACATAGGGCAGGACCTTCACAGGACCCGGAATATTCAGGGTGAAGGAGACGAGAACTCCAGAATATTCCGCGAGAAGTTTCTCCTGTACCCAGACACGCCGCTCTCTGGCATTCAGCATATCCGGCAGTTCTGCCTCCGCACCGATAAACTGTTTTAATTCTTCTTTTTCTGTATCACTCAATAAAAAATGTTCCATATAAACCTCAAATTCTGAAAATACGGAGACTCCGTGCAGGGTCCGTTAAGTGTTTTTTGCCGGATTGCGGAGCGCATGCAGGACCTCGAGAAATCCCTTCATATATTTTGTCAGATACATGTCCTTCCGGTAGCAGGCATAGAAGTGCCGCGGATTCTCTACACCGAGGATCGGATAGGAAAAGTAAGGGGATTCCGCGGAGTTGGAGGTATCCACATAGGCGTCGGGACATGCCATAACAACGGGACTCGACGCTACTACATGTTTTCCGATCTCAATGCTGATCGTCTCAAGATCGATCTTCGGCTTCATATCTCTTGTGATGAAGAGAGCGTCCTGAATCGACCGGACGGAGTGTCCGGGGCGGCTGGAGACAAAGGTCTCATCCTTTGCCTCTAAAATATCGATAGGCGTTCCGGGCCGGATCCGTTTTGCGAGTGCGCAGTCTCTGTTCACGATGAGAACGAGCTCTTCCTCCTGGATCAGGTCATAATATAGATCCGCATGCTTCGGAAACGTGGTCAGGAGTGCGATTCCGACCTCCCCCTCCAGAACACTTTTTTCCATCGTCGCGGACCCCTGCTCGTGAAGCTCGATCTCCACATGGGGGAATCGTTTTTTAAAACGCGGATATAATTCCGGTAAAAGCTCCATGCCGCGCTGAACAGAGATACCAAGACGGATCTTTCCGAATTCCTCATTGCTGAGTTCTTCCACCTGCTTTACAAGATTTGTGGAGATCGTTGTGACCTGTCTTGCTGCTTCCACATAGAGCTGTCCCGCGGGCGTCAGGGTGATCGGATCGGTAGAACGGTTAAAGATCGGAGCGCCGAGATTGCTTTCCGCCGTCTTTATGATCTGGCTCAAAGAGGGCTGGGAGACATAGAGCTTCTTTGCCGCATTCGTAAAGCTGCCTTCTTTTAAGACGGTCAGTACGTACTGCATATGTTTTTCATTCATGTGGGGCACTCCTTTCCAGAACCGGAACGATACGGGATCGTTTGCGTCCCTATATTTTAACATATCTTCCTTAAAAATTCAACGCACGGAAAAAGACACGTATCTCCCCATAAGAATTCTCCTATATTCCCCATAGACGGATATGTATTGGATTAAAAAAAATACAAGTGATATAGTAAAGCCATTGAAAGTTATAGAACTAAGGCAGGAAACAAAAGTGATTTTGTGTATCCTGCATAAAAAGAAAAACGGAAGGTCCGGCAGCGGGATATACATAGGAATGACAACAGCGGACCATGCGGCCGCCTGAAAAATGGCTGCCGACCGTGAATGATCACAGGAGGGGATTAAATGGAAATCAAGAAGACAGCCATGGCCGGCACACTGGAATCCAGTGATGCCCAGGTCACTGTTGAACCGGGCGATGGAACGATCGAGCTCACTATCGAGAGCAGCGTGATCCATCAGTACGGCAGACAGATCAGAAAAGTCACATTAGAGACGCTGGACCGTCTCGGTGTTGACAACGCGAAGGTCACGATCTTCGATAAGGGAGCTCTCGACTGTACCTTAAAGGCGAGAGTTGAGTGTGCGGTTTACCGTTCCAACGGAATCACCGAAAATCTTCCGTGGGGAGGTGTCATCAAATAATGCATCCGAATAAAAAACGCTTAAGAAGATCCATGATGTTTTTAAACTGCCAGAAACCGGGCCTCATCAAGGATCCGTATATCTATAAACCGGACTCCATCATGTTGGACCTTGAGGACGCAGTTGCCGAGAACCAGAAGGACGCAGCGAGATATTCCTTATATCATGCACTTCAGGAGATCGATTACCGCGGTGTTGAGAGAGTCGTAAGAATCAATGGTCTTGATACCCCGCACTGGAAAGAGGATATCCGTGTCTGTGTTGCCGGAGGTGCTGATACGATCCGTATCGCAAAGACCGAGACAGCACAGGATGTTAAGACTGTTGAGGAACATGTCCTTGCGGCAGAGAAAGAGTTTGGACGCCCGGAGGGAAGCACGCTCTTAATGGCAGCCTTAGAGTCCTGCAAAGGTGTTTTAAATGCCTTGGAGGTATGTCAGTCTTCTGACAGACTTATCGGAATCGCTTTATCCGGCGGAGATTACACAAAGGACCTCCAGACAACGATCACAGGAACCGGAGTGGAGCTCATGGGAGCGAGACAGCACATGATCATGGCGGCGAGAGCGGCAGGTGTCCAGTGCTGGGATACAGTGTTCACAAACCTTGACGACATGGAAGGTTTCGAGAATGAGACAAGAATGATCAAGATGATGGGCTTCGACGGAAAGTCTCTCGTAAACCCGAGACAGATCGCCATCGTCCATAAAGTCTTCACACCGTCGGAAAAAGAGATCATCTTTGCGGAGAAGGTTGTCCGCGAGATCGATGACAAGAAGGCAAAGGGAATCGGAGTCTTCACCGTTGACGGAAAGATGATCGACATCGCATTCTACGACGGAGCAAAGAGAACACTCGCCATGGCGAAAGCAGCAGGCGTTTATAAGGGGGATTTATAAGATGATCAATGCAGTTGGAAGAGAAATTCCCGAAGAGGTCTTAAAAGCAACAGGCAAGGAGCCGTTTAAGGGCGTCTATGCCTACGATAATTACGAATATACAAAGGCGGCTCCGACCGTCCGTACATTAAACGATCCGACAAGAAGCAAGCTTGTCGAGAACATCCATGATGCCCTTGTAAAATGCGGCATTAAGGACGGCATGGTCCTTTCCTTCCATCATCATTTCCGCGAGGGTGACTATGTGGTAAACATGGTCATGGAAGAGGTCCATAAGATGGGCATCAAGGACATCACGATCTGTGCAAGCTCCTTAGGAAAAGCTCACGATCCGATCGTTCCGTACATCGAGGATGGCACCATCACCGGCATCCAGTCCTCCGGTGTCCGCGGAAAGATCGGTGAGGCGATCTCCACAGGACGGTTAAAAAACCTTGCGATCATGCGCTCCCACGGCGGACGTGTCCGCGCCATCGAGTCTGGCGAAGTCCATATCGATATCGCCTTCATCGGCGCTCCAACATGTGATGAGTACGGAAACATGCGCGCAAACGGCGGAAAGAGCGACTGCGGCGTATTATCCTACGCGATGGTCGATGCCCAGTATGCAGATAAGGTTGTTGCCGTGACAGACTGTCTCGTTCCGTTCCCGAACATTCCGGCAAGCATCTCCATGGTAGATGTGGATTACGTTTGTGTCGTAGATGAGATTGGAAATCCGGCAAAGATCGCGACAGGTGCTGCAAAACCGACAACGGATGTCAGAAAGATCATGATGGCGGATTACTGCACAAAGTTTGTTATCAACACCCCATATTTTAAGGAAGGTTTCTCCTACCAGACAGGTGTCGGCGGAGCTTCCATCGCCTCCACGATCTCCCTCGGAAAGATCATGGAAGAGAGAGGCATCCATATGGGACTTGGCCTCGGCGGAATCACAACTCCGATGTGTGAGCTGTTGGCGAAAGGCCTCGTAAACAAGCTCGTTGATACCCAGGATTTCGATCAGGGTGCCATCGAGTCCATCAAGACAAATCCGAACCACTTCGAGATCTCTGCGTCCGAGTACGCGAACCCGTTCAACAAGGGCGCTTATGTCAATAAGCTGGATTTCGTGATCCTTGCGTCTCTTGAGGTTGACGTAAACTTTAACTGTAACGTCGTTGTCGGTTCCGATGGCATGATCACAGGTGCCCAGGGCGGACATCCGGATACGGCAGCGGGAGCGAAGTGTACGATCGTCATTGCTCCGCTGCTTCAGGGAAGAATCCCGGCAATCTGTACAAATGTTACGACCGTTACAACACCGGGCGAGTCTGTTGACGTGGTAATCACAGATTATGGTATTGCCATCAACCCGAGAAGACAGGATCTCATCGAGTGCATGAAGGATGTTGATCTTCCGTTCTGTACGATCGAGGAGCTTCGTGACAAGGCATATGCCATGGTCGGAACACCGGATCCGGTACAGTTTGATGACCGCATTGTCGGTGTCATCGAGGCCCGTGACGGCACCATCATTGATGTAGTCAGAAAGATTAAGGATTATGAGTTTACAACTGATGTAGAGTGACTCAGAGAGCGATCTGTCAGCTTGCTCTGACTGGAAAGCGCGGGGGAACACTTTGCAGCCTGTGGAACATCGGCCGGAAGCTTCAGATTCCGGCCGGACAAATAATAAAGTATAGGGGATCACACATATGTCAGAATTAACAGTAGGTATTTTAGGGTTTGTCTGTATCATTGCGATCGTTATAACCCTTTTTAAGAGCAAGACCATGCCAAGTATGGCATTCATCATTTTCCCATCGATCCTTGGTCTCATTCTTGTCCTTGGTGGATATTACACCATCGGTGAGATCGGAGACCTGATCAAAGGTGGATTTAAGAGCACCGGCCCGACCGCAGCCCTGTTTGTGTTCTCTGTCCTGTTCTTCGGAATCATGACAGATGCCGGTATGTTTGATGTAATCATCGACAAGCTTATGAAGTGCGTCGGTGACAATGTGATCGGTGTGACCGTCATGACAGCAGTCATTGCCCTGATCGGTCATCTTGACGGTGGCGGAGCATCCACATTCCTGATCGTTGTTCCGTCCATGCTTCCGGTCTACAAAAAGATGCACATGAGACCGACAACACTCCTTCGCGTAGCCGTTCTTGCAATGGGTGTATTAAACCTGATGCCATGGGCCGGTCCGACCATGCGTGCAGCATCCGTACTCGGTATGGAGGCAGGACAGCTCTGGAGCGGTCTGATCCCGATCCAGATCTTTGGAATCCTTCTCTGTCTGGCGCATGCGGTGTTTGCCGGTGTTCAGGAGAAAAAGAGAGGCGCCGGTCTGAACGGAAAGCTTGCAATGGAAGCAGCTTCTGAGGACGCTACAGAAGAAGTACAGCATCAGAAGGACGAGAATGAGTATGCGAGACCGAAGCTTTTCGCTTTCAATATCTGCCTGACTATCGCAGTTATCGCTATGCTTGTATGGGATCAGTTCCCAAGCTATTTCCCGTTCATGCTCGGTGTGGCGGCAGCGCTTCTTGTAAATTATACACCGATCAAGCTTCAGAAGAAGATGATCAACCGCCATGCGGGTCCGGCGCTTATGATGTGTTCCACTCTGATGGGCGCTGCAGTCCTTATGGGTGTCCTTGTATATGGCTTTAACGCAAGCGGTGCCGCTGCGATCGCAAAGCCGGGCGTAGAGATGATAAAGACCTCCGTTGTATCTAACATGGCCAGCATCATTTCCATGATCCTCCCAGCAGCACTTGGACAGCACTTACCGCTTGTGATTGGTATCCTTTCCGTTCCGCTTGCACTTTGCTTTGATACCGATTCCTATTTCTATGGAATGCTTCCGGTCATGATCGCAATCGGTGCTTCCTTCGGAGTTGAGGCATTCCCGATCGCCGTTGCAATGGTTGTTTGCCGTAACTGCGCAACCTTCATCAGCCCGATGGTACCGGCAACTCTGCTTGGTATCGGACTTGCCGATGTGGACATCAAGGATCACATCAAGTCCAGCTTCGGTTATGTATGGATCTTCTCGATCCTTTGCATGCTGTTTGCAGTACTGATCGGAATCCTTCCGTTATAAACGACAATTTTCAAACACCCCGGAGCTTCGATCGGATCTCCGGGGTGTTTTCCTGTTCATAAGGTCCCCGTTCATAAATCTTTTGATTTACAGAATCTGGTTGACTGTATTTTTTATTTGCCGTATAATAAAAGTTATCTATGGGAAAGCGAGGCATGTCTGATGATTAAGAGCATGACCGGATTCGGCCGCCACGAGATGGTGACGGACGAGTGTAAGATTTCAGTAGAGATAAAGGCGGTAAACCACCGGTATCTGGATCTGGGAATTAAGATGCCGAAGAAATTCAATTACTTCGAGGCATCCATGCGTACCCTCTTAAAGGATCATATCCAGAGGGGAAAGGTAGATATATTTGTAACCTACGAGGATTATACCGATGCGAAGGTATTCCTCAAATATAACAGATCCCTTGCGCAGGAATATATGGACAGCTTTAAAAAGATGTCCGATGATTTCGGCATCGACAACGACGTAAAAGTGTCTATGCTGGCAAGGTGTCCGGAGGTCCTCACGATGGAGGAGGTTCCGGAGGACGAAGAGCATATGTGGGAACTCTTAAAGGATGCTTTACTTAAGGCCTGCGAGGGCTTTGTGGAGTCCAGGATCCGCGAGGGAGAGAATTTAAAGAACGACCTGATCGGAAAGCTTGACCATATGCTGGAATTAGTTGATTTTATCGAGGAGCGTTCCCCAAAGGTGATCGTGGAGTACCGCCAGAAGTTAGAGGACAAGGTGAAAGAACTTCTCGCTTCCGCCTCTGTGGACGATTCCAGGATCGCGACGGAGGTTACGATCTTTGCCGATAAGATCTGTGTGGATGAGGAGACCGTCCGTTTGAGAAGCCACATCGAGGGAATGAAGAAGGAACTTTTGGCCGGCGGCAGTGTCGGAAGAAAGCTCGATTTTATCGCCCAGGAGATGAACCGGGAGGCAAATACGATCCTCTCGAAATCTACGGATCTTGAGATCTCTGACCGCGCGATCCTCTTAAAGACTGAGGTCGAAAAGGTAAGAGAGCAGATCCAGAATATTGAATGATCAGGGGGCATTTGTAATGCAGACAAAAGGAGTCCTTGTTGTAGTTTCCGGGTTCTCAGGAGCCGGAAAAGGAACCGTGATGAAGGCGCTTTTAGAAAAATATGATAACTACGCGCTTTCTGTATCGGCCACAACAAGAAGCCCGAGACCGGGTGAGGAAAACGGAAGAGAGTATTTCTTCCTCACAGAATCCCAGTTTGAGGATATGATCAGAAACGATGAGCTGATCGAGCACGCGCGCTATGTGGACCATTATTATGGAACACCCAGAAAATATGTGGAAGATAAGATGGCTGCGGGAAAAGACGTGATCCTTGAGATCGAGATTCAGGGAGCGTTGAATATCAAGAAGAAGTTCCCGGACGCCCTTCTCGTATTTATTGTTCCTCCGACCGCAAAAGACTTAAAAAAACGTCTGATCGGACGCGGAACGGAAAGTGCGGAAGTAATCGAGAAACGTCTCCGCCGTGCCGCGGAGGAGTCCGATGGAATGGATTCCTACGACTATATCGTTGTCAACGACGATGTGGACACCTGTGTGGAAGACCTTCACAGCCTGATCCGTTCCAGCCACTTTAAAGAGTCTGCGAACACAGACCTCGTGGCGAGAATGAAGCAGGAGCTGCACGATATGACAAAATAAAGAATGTATCCGAAAAATACCATGTGTAAAACCGGATACTTCAGATATTTAAGAACTTTTTAATTTCATGATCTGAAAGGGGCATATTTTATGTTACATCCGTCTTATACAGACTTAATTGAAGCCGTAAACAGCGACGTTGAGCCGGGCGAGCAGCCGGTAGTCCAGAGCCGTTATTCCATCGTTATCGCAGCATCCAAGCGTGCGAGACAGCTCATCGCAGGTGACGAGCCGTTAGTTGCAGGCGCTGCAGGAAAGAAACCGCTCTCCACCGCTGTTCAGGAGCTCTATGAGCAGAAGGTAAAGATCCTCACAGAGGATGAGGAGCCGGAGATCGAGACAGATTTCGAAGTAAAAGACAGAACTCCGGAAGAGATCAAAAAAGAAGAAGAGTACGCTGAGGAATAAACAGGTTCCCGGTTGTGGTCCGGCTTTCAGTCCGGCCATGGCCGGAAATATGAAAGAAAAGGAGGAAAACGGCTGAATCGGGCTTAAGTTTCCTCTTTTTTTCGCTGGCAGTCCGGAGTTTATGAGCCGGTCGGTTCTGGCGGCAGTTACGCACAGAAAGGAAATACGAACAGAATGAATTTACTTTTCATATCACTGGGCTGTGATAAAAACCTTGTGGATACGGAAAAAATGCTGGGAATTCTCGGAAAAGAGGGATATTCCTTTGTCGATGACGAGAATGAGGCAGATATTGTTGTTGTAAACACCTGCTGCTTTATCGGAGATGCAAAAGAGGAGAGCATCAACACGATCCTTCAGATGGCGGAATTAAAGAAAAACGGTCGTTTAAAGGCACTGATCGTCACAGGCTGTCTCGCGCAGCGCTACAAGCAGGAGATCATCGATGAGATCCCGGAGGTAGACGCGATACTCGGAACGACATCCTATGAGGCTGTAGGAGCAGCGATCAGGGAGGTTATGGATGGCGAGACACCGGAAATCTTTGAAAGCATCGATGCACCGGTGAGCACGGCTACGGAGCGCCTTATCACAACAGGTGGGCACTATGCGTTCTTAAAGATCGCGGAGGGCTGTGACAAACGCTGCACCTACTGTATTATCCCGTATCTTCGCGGAAAATATCGCAGTGTTCCGATGGAACAGCTTGTAAGAGAGGCGGAAGAACTCGCGGAGAAAGGTGTGAAAGAGCTGATCCTTGTTGCGCAGGAGACCACCCTTTACGGAAAAGACCTTTACGGTGAGAAGAAACTTCCGGAGCTTTTAAGACGTCTGGCAGCTGTGTCCGGTATCCAGTGGATCCGCCTCCAGTACTGCTACCCGGAGGAGATCACCGATGAGCTGATCGAGACGATCAAAACTGAAGAAAAAGTCTGTAACTATCTGGACATCCCGATCCAGCACGCAAGCGATGCCGTGTTAAAACGGATGGGAAGAAGAACCAACAATAAAGAGATCCGCGGGCTGATTGCGAAACTCAGAAAAGAGATTCCGGACATCGCGCTCCGCACCACTCTGATCTCCGGATTTCCGGGTGAGACGGAGGAAGACCACGAGATCCTGATGCAGTTTGTCGATGATATGGAATTTGACCGTCTCGGCGTATTCGCATATTCCCCGGAGGAAGATACCCCGGCATTCAGCTTTGAAAATCAGGTTCCGGAGGAGGTAAAGCAGGAACGCCGCGATGAGATCATGGAACTCCAGCAGGAAATTGCTTTTGAGAAGTCCGAGGCGATGAAGGGACGTACTCTGGAAGTGATGATCGAGGGCAAGGTTGCTGATGAAAATGCCTACGTTGGACGTACCTATATGGACAGTCCGAATGTAGACGGGCTTATCTTTGTAAACACCGGACTTTCCCTGATGTCCGGAGATTTCCTTAAGGTACGCGTCACAGGCGCGTCCGAATACGATCTGATAGGGGAGGCAGAGGATGAATTTACCGAATAAACTGACAATATTACGAGTGATCATGATCCCGTTTTTCGTAGCCGCGCTTCTTTATGACGGCGGCGCAAACCAGAACATGCGTTATGTGGCGGCGGCGCTCTTTATCATCGCGAGCCTGACCGATATGCTGGACGGAAAGATCGCGAGAAAGTATAATCTGGTAACAAATTTTGGAAAATTTATGGATCCGTTGGCGGATAAACTGCTTGTCTGCTCCGCACTGATCTGTATGATCGAGCTTCGTGAGCTTCCGGCCTGGATGGTCATCATCATTATCAGCCGTGAGTTCATTATCAGCGGCTTCCGTCTGGTGGCATCCGACAACGGTGTTGTCATCGCAGCGAGCTACTGGGGAAAATTTAAGACCACATTCCAGATGATCGGGGTGGTTCTTCTGATCTTTAATATTCCGGCGTTGTCAACTTTGACGACGATCATTGTCTGGATCGCTCTTGCATTGACAGTAATTTCACTTGTTGACTACATTGTGAAGAACGCCGGCGTTCTTACGGAAGGAAAAATGTGATGATTCGAACAGAACAGGGTTATGCCCAGATATTTAAAATTTACGGAAAAAGCGAGACGGAAGTAAAGGAAAAGCTTCAGGACCTCTTAAAGTGCGGCGGCGCTGTCGTGATCTACACGAGACGCCGCGGAAAAGATGTCCATGTTCTCGCGGAGACACAGGCGGAGGATGAGGAGTCCGCCAAGGCGGCGTTAAAACCTGTTGCCAAGGAGATCAAAAAGGCACTGGGCGACATGTATTATTCCACGAAAGAGAATGAGACGATGGAAGAGACCGTTGTGCGCCTCCTCACAAAGTACGGACTCACGGTGACAACGGCGGAGTCCTGCACCGGCGGCATGGTGGCTGCAAAGATCATCAACGTGCCGGGTGCGTCTGACGTATTTGATCAGGGTTATATCACATATTCGAACAAATCAAAGAGAAAGATCCTCGATGTCAGCAAGGCAACTTTAAAAAAATACGGGGCAGTCAGTGAGCAGACTGCAAGGGAGATGGCACTCGGCGGTGTTCTCGCGGCTGATGCGGATGCCTGTGTTGCTGTAGCGGGGCTTGCTGGTCCGGACGGTGGAACAGAGGAGAAGCCGGTGGGACTCGTATACGTTTCCTGCTGCATGAAGGACGAAGTGATTGTGGAGGAATGCCACTTCAACGGTACAAGACAGGAGATCCGGGAACATGCCGCGGTCACTGCGCTGGACCTTTTGAGAAGAATGATCATCAGATCCAGACAGTAGACCGGGTCCAGGCGGGACCTGGCCATAAATATTAAGGGATGAGCAGGTGAATCATGCGCTGGTATGAAAAACTGTATGTCGGGGAAAAAGCGAAAAAGCACAGATACGAAATGATCCAGGCGGTCCGAAATGGAAGACCAATGGGCTTTTATGTCCTGACTCCGGCGGCTGGGGAGCGGAACCTTTTAGATATCTATCCGGCGCTGACCTTAAAGCTCCCCTACTATGAAAAGCAGGATCTTCTGATCGTAGGGATCGCTGCGGATTTTGAGGATGCGTCGATGCTTGCGGGGCGGATCATCTGTGAGGTCTACAAAAAGACCGGCGGGTATGATGTGAACTCCTTTCTTTTCGGAAAGGGGTGCTGCGAGTGATCCATATTTTGCTGATGATCATAAAGGTCATCGGAGTCATCCTGTTAGTGATCCTTGGACTGATCCTCGCTGCGGTATTGCTGATCCTGTTCGTTCCGGTGCGGTACCGGGCGGATGTCTCCATCGAAGGAAAACCGGACGGTGAGGCGGCGGTGAGCTGGCTTCTACATCTCGTGCGGATCCGGGTGAGTTATCACGAACACGCGGATGTATCCGGGCGGGTGCTGTGGTTTAAGCTGTTTAATGTGAGATTGTGGCCGCCGGAGGATGGGGAGGCGGAAGGACTGGATTTTGAGCCGGAAAGCGCAAAAACCGAGGCGACTGCCCAGAAGCCGGTTCTCACTGAAACAGTGAACCAGGAAGATGTGCCGGAACCTGTTGTGGTGGCTAAGCCGGAACCAGAACGGATTGCTGAAGCGAATGTACCAACGGTTCGGACAGATTCCAAAGATGATGAGGAGCTTACTGTACATGCGACGGAGCTTTCCTCGAAATTTGATGAGCCGCAGAAAAATGAAACGGAAGACTTTTCGAGTGATGAAAACACGGATAAGATCCGTTTCAGCGTAAAAATAAAAGAAAAGCTGTCTGGGATTATTAAAAAGCTTTGCACATTCTTTGACAAACTTCGGGGGCTGCCTGGAAAGTTCCAGAAGCTGGTTGATGGAATATCAAAAAAGAAAATCTCCCTGGAAAAGACGTGGGATAGCATTTCGATGTTCTGGCATGACGAGCAGAACCAGAAAGCGTTCCGTCTTGTCTGGAAGCGCACGAAAAAGCTTGTCCGCTATATACTGCCTAGAAAACTTTGGGGCCGGATCCATTTCGGATTTGACGATCCATATGATACCGGTCAGGTCCTCGCAGCAGTCAGCCCATTCTACGGCATGTACGCCAGAACACTGACCCTGGAACCGGATTTCACCGGAACGGCCCTCGACGGAGAACTCCATTTTAAAGGCCGGATCGCATTATGGTGTCCGCTTTGGACAGCGGCAAGACTATTTATCAGTAAGGATTTCAGGCGCCTTCTCAAATTCTTTAGGAAAAGAGAGCGCAATACAAAGAACATTTAGGAGGAATCGGTATGGCAGAAAATCAGTTTCCATCTACCGTGGACGCACTGTTTAAGGGGATGGATCATTTCATTACATCGAAAACCGTTGTGGGCGAGCCTGTGAAGGTGGATGAGAACACGACGATCATCCCGCTCGTGGACGTAACCTGCGGCATGGCTGCCGGTTCCTTTGCACAGTCAGCAAAGACAAATGGCGGCGGCGGTATGAGCGCGAAGATGAGCCCCAGTGCCATCCTCGTGATCCAGAACGGCATGACAAAGCTCGTGAATATCAAACATCAGGATGCCGTCACCAAAGTCCTCGATATGGTTCCGGATATCGTAAACCGCTTCACTGGTGGAAATGATGTAACTCCGGAGGCGGCGGCAAAAGCGGAGAAGATGGCAGCTGAGATGGAGAAAGAGAAATGAACACAATTCCTCGGAGCGATCCGGGGAATTGTTGTATCTGAACGCCATTTATGATAAAATGGTTTTAACGATTTCGGGGTATGAGAGGAGGGAATAAGCGTGACACATTTAAATATCCCGGTAGGAATTTCTGATTTTGCTGAGATCCGGCAGAACGGATATTATTATGTCGATAAGACAGGCCTTATTGCCGAGGTATTAAAAGCTCAGGCAGTAAAAGTGACACTGATTACCCGTCCAAGGAGATTCGGAAAGACATTGGGGATGAGTACTCTGGAAAATTTCTTTAGTATCCGAAAAGACAGTGCGGTATTGTTTCAGGGACTGGGGATCATGAATGCTTCGGCGCTCTGTCAGAAATGGATGAATCAGTGTCCGACGATCTTCCTTTCGTTTAAAGATGTGGATGGCCTGACTTTCGATAGTGCCTACGGAATGTTGGAAGCAACGATTGCTGAATTATTTCGAAAATATACAGACCTTCTGGACAGCGAAAATGTAAATGATTATGACAAAGAAGCTTTTCGCCGTATCTTAAAAGGCGAAGCCGGTACGACCGGAATCAAGAAAAGTCTCTCTCTTCTCATGCGAATGCTGAGTGATCATTATGGAAAACAAGTGGTGCTGTTGCTGGATGAGTATGATGTTCCTGTGGCCAAGGCGAGCAATCACCATTATTATCAGGAAATGTTAGAAGTAGTGAAAGCAATGATGAGCACTGCATTAAAAGACAACAATGCCCTTCAATTTGCAATCATTACCGGCTGCCTGAAGATCGCGAAAGAGAGTATTTTCACCGGAACAAATAATTTCGTGTCAGATACGATCACTTCTTCCAGGCTGAATGAATACTTTGGATTTACGCAAGATGATGTAGACAGGATTTTACGGGATGCGGATGCCAAAGATCATGCAGAGGCGATGAAATACTGGTATGACGGATATCATTTTGGCGATTTTGATGTATATTGTCCGTGGGATGTGATGAATTACCTGTTTGATCTTTCGAACGATCCGAAGGCAAGACCTGCGAGTTACTGGAAGAATACGAGCGATAACGCAATCATCCGCTCCTTTATCGATTATTCGGGGAGCAGTATTACCGGAAAACTGGAAACATTGTTAGCGGGAGGAACGATCTCACAGAAGGTTGAAGAAAACCTCACATACGATCTTCTGCACTCCTCAGAAGAAAATTTGTGGAGCATTCTTTATCTGACCGGCTATCTGACAGGGGTTCGCGGAGAAGATCAGACTACAAAACTTATGATTCCGAACGCGGAGATCCGGGAGATCTTCGAGTCGACTGTCGTAAAGTGGTTTCAGGACAAAGCGAAAGGAACTGACCGAAGAACTCTGTTCCATGCAGTATGGAATGGTGACAGTGAACTTTTGACGCGTGAGATGAGCACGCTGCTCAGAATGACCATCAGCTATCATGATTATAAAGAAGATTTTTATCATGCATTCCTTGCCGGAATCTTCGCCGGTGCGGGGTATATGGTGGAATCCAACCGAGAACACGGTGAGGGACGGAGTGATGTGATCGTATGCGATTCGGAAAACGGACGGCTCGCTGTCTTTGAGGTTAAGTGTTCTGCCGCACTTGAGAAAATGGAAGAAAGCTGTGAAACGGCATTGCGCCAGATCGATGAACGCATGTATGCAAAAGAGTTTGAAGACAGCTATGATCAGGTTCTCTGCTATGGAATTTCTTTCTATAAGAAACGCTGTCTGGTAAAGAAAATTCACTCGTGAACTCGTGTAATTCATGATTACTGGAAAGATACAGAACTGTTGCGAATCATTATCTAAAAGACCGCATAATCTGTCATAGACATTCCTTTTTGGGAGAATGGGTATGAAGCGATTATGCGGTCTTATGCTGTTCTGCGTAGGTTTCGGTATGACCTGTGCGTTAGTGCTGCCGACGACATTTTTCCTTGTACTCACGGCGGCGGCGCTGATGATCGTGGGGTATAATCTGTTTTGTGGGTAAAAATATTAAGCCCGTTAGTATTAGATTCTTATTTTTGTCGACATAAAAACCAAACAAAATATTGTCCCTTGTTGAATGCACTGCACCTTATATATTAAATAAATAGCAAGAAGCACAGGAGATGGATTTATGCTATTCTTAGTATTATGCACCTTTTCAGAAGATGAGCAGGTTTGGATCGAACAATTATTTAATGAAAATCACACCCTTTTATATAAAGTTTCTTATCAGTTGCTTCAATCAGAAACAGACGCGGAAGACGCTGTTGCACAGGCATTTTTAAATATAATGGAACATTTTGAAAAAATCAGCCAGTTACCACGCCGCGACCAGATTCCCTATAGTGTTATTATTGCAAAGAATGCATCCTATGATATTCTTCGTAAGAAGAAAAAGATGATTCCGGTGGAAGAGTTTTATGAAACAAGGACGGATTCTGGAGTAGAAGAAGCTTTCTTTGAAAAATTCAAGAAGGAGCAGTTGGCGGTGGCATTAGAACATTTAGAAGAAAATGATCGAACACTTCTTATGTTTCGATTTGGTCGTAACATGTCATTAAAAGATATCGCAGTGCTGATGGGAATCTCGGAAGAGACAGCTAAAAAGAGGAGCCAGCGGGCAATAAAAAAACTGAAGAAAAAACTGGAAGAAATTGAGAGGTAAAAAGTGACAAGTATTTTAAGAGAAGTTTGTCGAGAAAGATTGAATCAAGAGTGGGCACAAGCTGATAGGAGTCTAGATAATTACAAAAATGTGATGTCAAAAGAAAGTAAATTGATTGACGAAGGGGAAATTAGAAAAAACATTTTGGATAAGGCAGCAAATAAAATTCTTGCACTCCCATTCCCGGAACAGGCTGTATTTCATCTTTATTATGCTTTTCACTTAGATGACTCGCAGATTAATGAAATTCTCATGATTCCGTATGCTCATGGAATGCGGATTAGTATGTTGAATTACCTTCAAAAATGGACAAGTACTCCAGAAATATTTGCATGTCCAGAAAGCATTTCTCAGATATGCACAATATCACTGACAAAGCTAATGGCTGAGATAAATACAACAGAGGATATCCAACATGTGTATTCTAGACGTTTCAGAAAACAATTACGGAAAATCCATATTACACAACAACCGACAGATCATTTATTTCGTGGAATTTTGCGGGCTGCAGCTGTTTTTCTTGCAATTTCTCTCGGATTTTCAACAGCAATGGTCACAAATGCGGAATTTCGTGGAAAAATTTTGGAATGGATCGTGGAGACATATCCGAAGTATTCTAAAATCGGGTTGGAAGGTATACAAAATAAGCATGTCATAGAGGAAGGGAATAATTTAGGTTCTTTCCAGATTAACTATATTCCAGATGGATATCAATTGGTATATCAGAGCAATCTCCCATTAATGAAAAAATTCAGATATAAAAATTCAGAAAATACCAGTATTACAATACAATTTTCACCTGGGAATGGGTCAAATAATTATAATACGGAGAATTCAGAAATAAAGTCATGTATGATCGGAGAGAAAAATGTATTATATTGGGAAAAAGATGGAGTCCGAATGTGTGTGATTAAGGAAGGGGAATGGCTGATAAGCGTTGTCACAGAACTTCCATTTAATGAAGTATTCAAAATTGTGGAAAATATAAATTATTGTAATTGACATGTCCCTAAAGTCTCATTTGACCGTTATATAGATGAAAAAGATAAAGGAGGTAAAGCAAAAATCAGTTTTTCTAAATCTAATTAAGAAGGTGATACATGCTTTTTTTATTAATAATCACACCCATTGTCCATTTCTTGTTTGCAAAAACAAAGTTCACAATAACGAGAATTATAATTGTATTGCTTCAAGAAATTATACAGACGATGATATGGAAACGGATATATGCAAATCGTACTCAATGGTTTTCGTATTTTCTAATATTATTTGGTACAATAATTCCATATATGCTATATTTAGATAAGGATATTCCTAGTGGTTGTATGGCAACTATAATATTAATAGCGCTTTTTTTATGGATAGAACTTCTACAATATCAAAGAAAACTTCTGTTTTTCACTTTTGGTGTATCGATAGCATGTTTATTATTATATTATAAAGGATTTCCAACGAAAATGTGTGAAATATTTCCGTTATTAGTATACTGCATAGAAATATTTCCGTTAATGCTCCAAGCAAAAAAAGAAAAGTAAGGGAATGCCTGACAATAACTCGGATATGAGTGCAGAAACAAGAGTATATCATATATCCTTCGGATAATATAATAGGTTTTGCGATGGAAAGTCGCGAATACTGGTAAAGAATGAATAAAAAGATCGAGCTACTAATAATAGATGCTCACAGAAGTTTTATAGATACGAAAAATAAAGGCACCCTCATTTGAGGATGCCTTTATTTCGATTCCCTATCTTGTAAAAGGAGGATTAAGCTCTCTCAACGAGACCGGATCTTAAGCAGGAAGTGCATACATACATCTTGCGGGAGCCGCCGTTAACCTTAACCTTTACAGATTTTACATTCGCGTTCCAGATTTTATTGGATCTTCTATGGGAATGGCTTACTCCATTACCAAAGTGAGCCGCCTTTTCGCAAATAGCACATTTAGCCATGATTCCACCTCCTTAATCATTCATACGGTTGGATGCAAAAATCCATAACATGGATATCATAGCAGAAGATTAAATATTTTGCAAGCAAAATTTTTAGAGATTTCACATTTTTTTGAAAAATAAGTGGAATCCCATGGACAGAGAAAACTTGATATGGTATATTAGGATTATTAAAGTTCAATTATAAAGGAACTTTTGCGCGAATGAGCCGGGCGGTTTCTGTTATGAAATGACTGGATCATTGGCGTTTGCGCCTTTTTATCAGGATACGGCGCTTATAATCAGTAGGAATGGAGGCTTAGCGTATGAAGGGATGTATTAACAATAAAATGGGACAGATCCAGATCGACACCGATGTTATCGCTCTTTATGCCGGCACGACAGCGGTAGAATGCTTTGGAATCGTGGGAATGGCTGCAGTAAGTATGAAAGACGGTCTGGTAAAGCTTTTAAAGAGAGAAAGCCTGACTCACGGAATCAATGTAACGATCAATGACAATGCAATTGAGATCGACTTCCACGTAATCGTATCCTATGGCGTCAGCATCTCGACCGTAGCGGATAACCTGATCGAGAGTGTGAAATACAAAGTAGAAGAGTTCACGGGAATGCCGGTTGAAAAGATCAATATCTTTGTTGAAGGCGTTCGAGTGATAGATTAAGGAGGAAGTAAAATCCATGGAATTAAAGTCCGTAGATGCCGCTCTCTTACAGAAAGCGGTTCTGGCCGCAGCGAAAGGCCTTGAGGCAAAAAAAGAATGGATTAACGAATTAAACGTATTCCCGGTTCCGGACGGTGATACGGGTACGAATATGACCATGACGATCATGGCCGCAGCAAGAGAGGTGGCTGCGATCGAGAATCCGACAATGGAGTCCATCGCGAAGGCTCTCTCATCCGGTTCCTTAAGAGGTGCCCGCGGTAACTCCGGCGTTATCTTATCCCAGTTATTCCGCGGTTTCACAAAAGAGATCAAGGAATCCAATGAAATTACAGTGACAAGCCTGGCGAATGCCTTTACCCGCGCAACTGAGACTGCCTACAAGGCTGTTATGAAGCCGAAGGAAGGTACGATCCTCACTGTGGCAAAGGGAATGGCTGAGAAGGCCGTTGATCTTGCGACACAGACAGATGACGTGATCGATTTTCTGACCCAGGTCATCGAGGAAGGCGACTATGTATTAAGCCAGACTCCGGAGATGCTCCCGGTATTAAAACAGGCTGGCGTTGTCGATTCCGGCGGACAGGGACTTATGCAGGTCATGAAGGGCGGTCTTGACGGTCTTTTAGGAAGAGGGATTCCGTTTGATACCGCTGCGCCGGCAGCCGGAAACACAGAGTCCACAAAGCCGAAGGTGGCTGCAGGAAGTGATGAGCTTTCTACTTCCGATATTAAGTACGGCTACTGCACCGAGTTTATCGTAAACGTGGAGAAAACCTACGATATGGACGAGGAGCAGAAATTCAAGGGATATTTAGAGTCCATCGGTGACTGCGTCGTTGTAGTTTCCGATGACGATATTATCAAAGTCCATGTCCACACGAACCATCCGGGTCTTGCATTTGAGAAAGGTCTGACTTACGGTTCCCTTTCCAGAATGAAGATCGACAATATGCGCGAGGAGCACCACGAGCGTCTGATCCAGAACGCTTCCAATGTTGCCCAGACTCCGGAAACTCCGGCAGAGGCAAAAAAAGAGGAAGCTCCGGCATCCAACGAGCCGAGAAAACCGTACGGCTTCATCGCTGTCTCCATCGGTAAAGGTCTCGGTGAGATCTTCAAGGGAATTGGCGCTGACTACCTGATCGAGGGCGGACAGACGATGAACCCGAGTACCGAGGATATGCTAAATGCCATCGAGAAGGTAAATGCGGACGTGATCTACATCCTTCCAAACAACAAGAATATCATTCTTGCCGCAGAACAGGCAAAGAGCCTCGTGGAAGATAAGAAGATCTTCGTTGTTCCGTCCAAAACCGTACCGCAGGGGATCGCAGCTCTCATCAACTTCCTTCCGGATCTTTCCCCGGAGGAGAACCTTGAGAATATGACATCCGAGATGGGCCGGATCCACACCGGACAGATCACTTATGCAGTCCGCAACACGAACATTGACGGAATGGAGATCCATGAGGGCGATATTATGGGAATCGGCGATTCCGGCATGCTTGCCGTAGGACAGAACGTCAATGAGACCGTTCTTGAGACCTTAAAGCGCATGGTGGAGGATGAATCCGAACTGATCAGTGTCTACTTTGGTGAAGATGTGACGGAGGAGGATGCCGAGGCTCTTGTAGAAAAAGTGCAGACAGCATTCCCGAACTGTGAAGTTGAATTAAATGACGGCGGTCAGCCGATCTATTACTACCTGCTTTCTGTAGAGTAAGCGGGAAATGCCAGCGGTGTTCGATACCCGGCAAATGAATAACGACAGAAAAGCTGCTCCCTTTGGTCAAAAGACCTGATGAGGCAGCTTTTTCAGTGAGATAAAAAGCGGGAAATTTCCGGCATTCTCTTAGAGTGCTGCGGACTGCACCGCAGGATAAGATAAAAAGGAGCGTGAAACAGGTGGCAAACGACCAGTCCATAGAGACTTTAAAAGGCATCGGGGAAAAAACCGCAAAACTCTTTGAAAAAGTCGGGATCCGCACCGTCGATGACCTGCTCCATTACTATCCAAAGGGATATGATACCTATGGGAAACCGCAGGCTATTGGGGAACTCTCCGAGGGCGAGACAGGGACAGTGGCAGGTTTTTTAAAGACAGGAGCCACCGGAGTCCATATAAACGGTCTCTCTATCGTTCAGGTGACCATAAGCGATATGACGGGGAAATTACGCCTTGTCTGGTATCACATGCCTTATTTAAAGAACACCCTGCGGGCGGACAGCCATTTTATTTTCCGTGGACGCGTGACCCGTAAAAAGAACGGACTCACGATGGAACAGCCCCAGATGTTTCAGCCGGAGGCATACGAAGGACTTTTATCCAGCCTGCGGCCCGTATATGCCCAGACGAAGGGACTTGGGAATAAGACGATCACCTCCGCGGTGGAACAGGCCCTTGCGATCCGCACTTTGGAACGGGATTATCTGCCGGCAAGTCTCAGGATCGCAAATGAGCTTGCGGAATATAATTTTGCGATCGAACATATCCATTTCCCGGCGGATAAGGAAGATCTGACATTTGCCAGAAAACGCCTCGTATATGATGAGTTTTTCTTTTTCCTTCTGGCGGTACGCCGTTTAAAGGATAAACGTCAGGATGTGCAGAGCCTGTTCTCTGTAAAAAAGCAGGACGAATGCAGAAGACTTCTGAATGAGCTGCCGTATAAGCTCACAGATGCCCAGATGAGGACGCTGGAGGAGGTGCTGAAGGACCTCAGAAGCGGTTCTGTCATGAACCGGCTGATCCAGGGGGATGTTGGCTCCGGTAAGACGATCATAGCGGTACTGGCGCTTCTGGCCGTCTGTGAGAATGGATATCAGGGAGCCCTTATGGTTCCGACGGAAGTCCTTGCGAGGCAGCATTTCGAATCTGTGACAGAACTTTTTGAAAAACATGGTGTTGATAAAAATGTGGTTCTCATCACCGGATCCATGACGGCAAAGGAAAAACGCATCGCCTATGGGAAAATTGCCTCCCATGAGGCAGACATGATCATAGGCACCCACGCCCTGATCCAGGAGAAGGTCGTTTATGACAACCTTGCGCTCGTCATCACGGACGAGCAGCACCGGTTCGGTGTTGCCCAGAGGGAGATGTTCGGAAATAAGGGACAGATGCCCCACGTGCTGGTCATGAGTGCTACCCCGATTCCAAGGACACTGGCGATCATCCTGTATGGGGATCTCGATATTTCCGTTATTGATGAGCTTCCGGCGAACCGCCTTCCCATAAAGAACTGTGTGGTGGATAAGAGCTATCGCCCCCGGGCATACCGATTTATTGAAAATGAGGTGAAAAATGGCCGACAGGCCTATGTGATCTGCCCGATGGTGGAGGAGAGCGAGATGATCGAGGCTGAGAATGTTCTGGATTATACAAAGATTCTCAGAGAGCACCTGCCGGGGATACGAGTGGAGTATCTTCATGGGAAAATGAAGGGAAAAGAGAAGAATCAGATCATGGAAAAATTTGCTGCGGGGGAGATTCAGGTTCTTGTCTCCACCACGGTCATAGAAGTCGGGGTGAATGTGCCGAATGCCACGGTGATGATGATAGAGAACGCCGAAAGGTTCGGTCTGGCGCAGCTCCATCAGCTTCGCGGTCGTGTCGGACGAGGAGACAGGCAGTCCTACTGCATTATGGTGAATGCCTCCGGCAATAAAGAGAAGAACCGGCGTCTTGATGTCTTAAATAAGTCTAACGATGGTTTCTATATTGCCTCCGAAGACCTGAAGCTCCGTGGTCCCGGTGATATCTTCGGGATACGCCAGAGCGGCGATCTGGAGTTCCGGCTGGCGGATATCTACACAGACGCGGTGACTCTTAAGAAAGTTTCCGAGGATGTGAACCGGCTTCTGGATCGGGATGAGGATCTGGAGGAGGAAGAGAATCAGGAATTGAAAAAACGTCTCGACCGCTTTATGGAAGAGAAGTATGAGAAACTGAATCTGTAACGAGAAAGAAAATAGTACGGGACAGACAGCGTAGAAACCGAAACGATGCTATAAATTTTTAATAAAGAGGAGATGGACAAACATGACGAGACTTGATGAACTCTTATATGAAATGATACGCTACGATGACAGGGATGTAAAACGGATCCAGCATTTTTTAAAGGTCCACGAATTTGCAAGGCTGATCGGTCTGGAGGAAAAGCTCGATCCTTATACTCAGGAAATCCTCGAGGCGGCAGCCATCGTTCATGATATCGGAATTCACAAGGCGGAAGAGAAGTATGGACGGAATACCGGAAAATATCAGGAGCTGGAGGGACCGGGCGAGGCGCGGACCATGCTTACCGCTCTTTCCTGGCCCGAGGAGGTCATTGACCGTGTCTGCTATCTGGTAGGTCATCACCATACCTATGACAATATTGACGGGATGGATTACCAGATCCTTGTGGAGGCAGATTTCCTCGTCAATCTCTTCGAGGATGGAGCGACGCCGGATACCCAGAAGAGCGTGTTTGCCAGAAATTTCCGGACAGAAGGCGGAAAGCGCCTGTTCGGGCTTATGTTTGAGAGCGGAGAGGAGTAAACAGGTGAAAACACTTGTCATTGCCGAGAAACCTTCGGTGGGACGCGACATCGCTCGTGTCTTAAAATGCAGCCGTTCCGGAAACGGATGTCTGGAAGGTGACAAATATATCGTCACCTGGGCATTAGGGCATCTGGTGACTCTGGCGGACCCGGAGGATTACGATAAGAAATATAAAGAATGGAAGATAGAAGACCTCCCGATGATGCCGGAAACCTTCAGCCTGGAGGTCATAAAGCAGACCGGGAAACAGTATCAGGCGGTAAAGAGCCAGATCCACAGGAAAGATGTGGGTGACATCGTGATCGCCACGGATGCCGGGCGGGAAGGCGAGCTTGTAGCGAGACTGATCTTAAAAAAGGCGGGGACGGATAAGCCCCTGAAACGTCTCTGGATCTCTTCCGTGACGGACAAAGCGATCCGGGAAGGCTTCGCGTCGCTGAAAAGCGGGAAAGAGTATGAACCGCTCTACGCTGCCGCCATGTGCCGGGCGGAGGCGGACTGGCTTGTGGGGATTAACGCCACGAGAGCGTTGACCTGTAAATATAACGCCCAGTTATCCTGCGGGCGCGTCCAGACACCGACACTGGCCATGATCGCAAAGAGGGAGGAACAGATCAGAAACTTTGTGCCGAAGCCATATTACGGAATCCGGGCGGAGGCAGGAGCTTTAAAGCTTATCTGGAGAGACAAAAAATCAAACAACACGTCCTCTTTTGATAAGGAGCGGATGCAGACGATCCTGGAGAAAATATCCGGAACGCCCCTTAAGATCGTCTCCGTGAAGAAGACACCGAAGCACACGGAGCCACCGCTTTTATATGATCTGACAGAGCTCCAACGGGAGGCGAACCGTCGGTTTGACTATCCGGCAAAGAAGACCCTTGATATCATGCAGAGACTTTACGAGAATCATAAAGTGTTAACATACCCGAGAACAGATTCCCGTTATCTGACTGCGGATATCGTGCCGACGATCCGGGAAAGACTGAAAGCCTGCGCGGTGGGGCCTTATCGGAAACTTTCAGGAACCCTGTTTAACAAGGAAATCAAGGCAAGACCGGGATTTGTAAATGATGCGAAGGTCTCTGACCATCATGCGATCATCCCGACGGAACAGTTCGTGGATCTCACCCATATGACGATCGACGAGAGACGGATCTATGATCTTGTGGTGCGGAGATTTCTTGCGGTGCTGTATCCGGCGTATGAATATGAACAGACATCGATCATCGCGGAGAGCGGCGGTGAGAGGTTTACTGCCCATGGAAATATCGTGAAGTCCGCAGGATGGAAAGCGGTGTATGAGGAGCAGGATGAACCGCTGGAAACAACGGATCTGGTGTCTGAGTCCGAGTGCAGCCAGAACCTTCCGGAGCTTTCTGAGGGTGATTCTTTCATAAATACACATTATATTCTGACGGAAGGAAAAACGAAGCCGCCAGCGAGATTTACGGAGAGTCTTCTCTTATCTGCCATGGAAAATCCGATATCATTTATGGAATCAGATGATAAGATGCTCGCAAAGACCCTTGGCGAGACGGGCGGTCTTGGAACCGTAGCCACAAGGGCAGATATCATTGAAAAACTGTTCTCCTCATTTCTTCTTGAAAAAAAGGGGAAGGAGATCTGGCTCACATCCAAGGCAAAGCAGCTTCTGGAACTGGTGCCGGAAGATCTGAAAAAGCCGGATATGACAGCTCAGTGGGAAATGCGCCTTTCAGCCATCGCGAAAGGAAGGGAGAGCCGGACTGTCTTTATGAAGGAAATCCGAAGCTACTCCGAAGATCTGATCTCCGAAATCAAACAGGGACAGGGAAGCTTCCGTCACGATAATATGACCGGAAAGCGATGCCCACAGTGTGGAAAATTCCTTCTGGCCGTAAAAGGAAAGAACAGCGAAATGCTCGTCTGCCAGGACAGAGAATGCGGATACAGGGAGACTGTCGCAAGGACATCCAATGCACGCTGCCCGGTCTGCCATAAACGGATGGAGCTGCGCGGAAAAGGGGACGGACAGATCTTCGTCTGCACCTGCGGTCACAAGGAAAAGCTCTCGGCATTTAAGAGCCGGAGAGAAAAAGAGGGCGCAGGTATCTCGAAGAAGGACGTTGCAAGATATCTAAACCGCCAGAAAAGAGAGGCTGAAGAACCAGTAAATAATGCGTTCGCAAAGGCGCTTGCGGGAATCAGACTGGACAACCAGTGAGCGCAGAGGGCTGCAGGTATGATCTGCAGGTGTTTGATGAGTGGAAAGGAGACAAGCGATGTCAATCAAATTAAAGCAGGTATTTTCAGGAGAACGTCTTATGGAGATCCATGCACTCTACGAGACCGCCTTCCCTGCCGGTGAGAAGAAGCCTTTCTCCATGATCATATCCGGACAGGAGACAGGCCTTGTGGAGATTCTGTCGGCAGAAGAGAATGATACATTTCTCGGACTTGCGATCATGGCAAAATCGGGAGACCGGGTTCTTCTCGACTACTTTGCCATCGCGTCTGAAAGAAGAGGTCAGGGAACCGGTTCCGCGGTGCTGCAGGCGCTAAAGGAGCGATATCAGGGGATGCGGATCATTATTGAGATCGAGAGCACAAAATGCGTCGATGAGGAAGAACTTGTGATCCGCACCCGAAGAAAAAGCTTTTATCTCCGGAACGGCTTTACAATGCTGCCGTACTACGTCGATCTTTGGGGAACTGAGATGGAGATGCTTTCCAACGGGCTTCCCTGTCCTTACGAAGAATATCTTGATATCTATACAACGGCATTCGGAACACAGGTATCAGACAGGATCCACTTTTTGGGGGAAGCACCGGCTGCAGCTGAGCTCTGACAGCACACGGAAGAGATTTTCAAAGAATTATGGATCCATTTCACAAAATGTACACAGGGGTATGCTATAGTGGACGAAAGCTGTCAGATGCATGCGGACATGCCTTTGACGGCTTGCACCAATCAAATCAATCATGAGAGGATTACCAGATATGAAAAAACATGTATTATTCGGAGCGCTGCTCCTGACTGCGGCACTTTCTGCAGGACTTACCGGATGTTCTTCTTCCGGCACAAAGGAATCCGGATCTCCGAAGGTAGAGATCTCCGAGATCCGCGATGATGTAGTGGAACCGGACTTTTCCGGAGCGGATATTGAGGTTTGCGCTTTAAAGGCTCCGATCGATTTTGATTATTCCAGCGCGGATGCCGATATGATCTTTAAGAAAAAAGACGGGGCATGGCTGGATGCCATGGAGCCGGAAATCCCCCTCAATCAGGAAAAATTCGAGGCAATGGCCCAGAATTTTCTGAATCTCCATGCGATCTCCGAGGTGGGAGATGCGGAAAATCTTTCTGACTACGGTTTTGATGAACCGGCGTATGAGGTAACGATCACGGACAGCGAAAAAGGAGAAGTTACTTTTGACATTGGAAATAAGGATTCCGACGGAAATTATTATCTCTCCGATGGAAAAAAATTATATCTGGTCAAAGCGTCCACGGTAGATGCCCTTGTCTTTGAATATGATACTCTGGTAGTCCGGGACGGCCTGACACTTCAGATCGCTCCGTCTGATCTTCAGAAGGTTTCTATCACCATGGACGGAAAGACGACAGAGATCACAAGTGCTGACAACGAAGCGCTGACAACGATCGCAAATGGAATCAACAACCTGAAGGCCTTTGATTATGCCAGCTACCATCTTGCAGAGCAGGATCTTGCCAATACAGACCTCACAACCGATACCCGCATTACGTTTCAGGCAGAGCTTACTGTAAACGGTGAGAAGAAATCTCTCACAATCTATGTCGGCACCTATGCGGATCCGAACCGGACATACCGCTATGTGCAGCTTGATGGATCAGATATGATCATGGTCGTTGATAATACAGCAGTTTTGGATCTTTTAAACGGCATGGTTCCGGAAAAGGATCTTGAATAAAGAATCTATACGGAAGGCAGGAAAAGGGAATTCATGATTCCTTTTTCTTGCCTTTTTTTCGTTTTTGAGCTATGATAATACACAAGTTTGGAATAAAGGAGAGAAAAAACATGAATCAATTACTGGATCTCTTCCTTACGTTTGCCCGCATCGGCGGTCTTACCTTTGGCGGTGGATACGCGATGCTTCCGATCCTCCAGAGAGAGGTCGTTGAGAAGAGACACTGGGCAACAGAAGAGGAACTTATGGACTATTACGCGATCGGCCAGTGTACCCCGGGCATTATCGCGGTAAATACGGCGACCTTTGTCGGACAGGGACTTGCCGGCTCCATTGGCGGTATCGTCGCGACTCTGGGCGTTGTATTCCCGTCCCTGATCATTATCACGGTCATCGCGGCATTTATCCAGAACTTTGCGCATCTCGCGATCGTACAGAACGCCTTTGCGGGTATCCGTGTCTGCGTCTGTATCCTGATCTTCAACGCGGTGGTCAAACTCTGGAAAAAGGCAGTTGTGGATAAGCCGACATTAGTGATCTGCCTGCTTGTGATCCTCGGCTCCGCACTTACGGAGTTTTCCCCGATCGTGTTCGTTATCCTTGCGGCTGCTGCAGGAATTATCTTAAAGAATAAGGAGGCTGCTTCCAAATGATGATCTTTGTCAGACTTTTCTTTGAGTTTTTTAAAGCTGGTCTCTTTGCAATCGGCGGCGGGATGGCGACACTCCCGTTCCTCTACAATATCTCCGATAAGACAGGCTGGTTCACCTACGGACAGCTTGCGGACATGGTGGCGATCTCCGAGTCCACACCAGGTCCGATGGGCGTCAACATGGCAACTTACGTTGGATTTACAACAGCCGGTCCTGCTGGTGCAGTAATTGCTACACTCGGTCTGATCACACCGTCCATTATCGTGATCCTGATCATTGCCGGATTCTTAAAGGCGTTCAAGACAAACAAGTATGTTCAGAACGCTTTCTACGGACTCCGCCCGGCATCAACAGGTCTGATCGCGGCAGCAGGACTTTCCGTTCTGTCCTTGGTTCTTCTTCACAAGGACGCTTTTGCGGCAAGCGGAAAGATCACAGACCTGATCAGCATCCGCAGTATCGTTCTTCTTGCAGTGCTTTATTATTTCACGGCAGTCTGCAAAAAGACGAAAGGACTCCATCCGGTTGCGTTTATTGCGGCATCTGCGGTGATCGGAGTTGTGCTTCGGTTCGGAGGAGTTTAAAATTTAAGAAAATATGTGCCTGTGGGAGCGTTCCCGCAGGCTTTTTTCTTCCGAAAAACTGTCTGAAAAAGCATGGTGGGACTGCGGGGATATTATATATTCATTTTGTAAAATGTATGCTCTTGACAAAAAGGTGGATCAATTATTGCCGTTATCTGCTAAAAATGGATTGATGAATATTGTGTACGATTCTGGAACATTTATTCGTAATCAAAATATAAAGGGGTGTGATTATGATTAAACGGGGTAAGAGGTATTCGATTTTGAGTGCGGTCGGACTGTGCGTTCGATGCAGCGCTGGTGTCTCGGTAGCAGTGATGTTATTGTATTTGTTCCAAGGGCTTACGCCAGCTCTGCTCACACTGGCGACAGGGGCCTTCATTGATGCGGCGATAGGGCTTTTGCGGTCCGGGGAGTATGCCGACGTTGGGAGAGCGCTGACTGCGGTGTCTCTACTAGTGAGCTTCGATTGGATTTCCAACCAACTTCTCGATCTTCTGGTGGGGCGACTACGGATCGATGTGCGAGAGAGGTTCGGAACGGAGATGGTGGAGAAGGTCGCTGATCTTCGATATCGATATGTGGAGAATCCGGAGAGTTGGGATCTGATCACGAAGATTTCCACTGATACGGATGAGAGTATCTTGAATGCGTTTCAGGCGTTGCTGGCGTTTTTGGCGCTGGTATGGAAAGCGCTGGGTTTATTTCTGGTGATGTTTCGATATGTGCCAGCAGCGGCTCTGGCTGTGACGGCCTGTGCGGTGCCTTTGGTAATGCTGTCTTTGGCCGGAGGGCGAGCCAGTTATGCCGGAATCAGCGAGACCCAGGGGCTAAAGCGGCGGTATGAGTATATTTCCAGGCTTTTGACCGGAAGGGATGCGGCGGAAGAGAGGACTTTGTTTGGCTGGGCCGGATATTTCAATGGTGAGTGGGAGAGTGCCTATAAGAAATGGCTCGGAGTAAACGCGAGGGTGAATCTGAAATCTTTTGCGAAGGCGAAACTTGGCAGCATCTCCTTGGTGTTGATCGCGATCGTGGTGATGACTGCGTTGCTTCCTGGCGTCGTGGCAGGAGAGATTACGATTGGTATATTTATGGCTTTGGTTTCGAATATATTCTCACTGGTCCAACTCATGTCCTGGAGTCTGCTCCACAGCGTCAGCGAGATCGCGAAATATAACGAGTTTTTTCATGATGTTGAAACCTTTACCAAAATGGATTTTAGGGAGGCGGAGAGCGTGAGCTGTGAATTGCCGGAGTTCTCTTCGCTGGAGTTTCGCGATGTTACTTTTGCCTATCCGGGGACTAAGCGAAAGGTGCTTGACCATCTCTCGTTTCAGATTTCAGCCGGGAAAAGCTATTCATTTGTCGGCGCAAACGGGTGTGGGAAGACTACGATTACGAAGCTGATCGCTGGGCTATATGATGATTATGAGGGACAAATTCTGATTAACGGAACGGATATTCGGGAGTGGGGCCCCGGACGGATCGCAGGTTTTTTCTCTATTGTCTATCAGGATTTTGCCAGATATGGACTTTCGCTCTATGAGAATATTGCCATCGGGGATGTGGAAAAACTGTGCGGAGACGAAATCAATCTGGTTCGTTTTCAAGATGTTGTCGATATGATGGAGTTAGGCGAGATCGTGTCTGACTTAAAGCATGGGATGGAGACGAAACTGGGGAAGATCGTGAGGGACTCGGAAGACCTGTCCGGCGGGCAGTGGCAACGGGTGGCAATCGCCCGGTGTCTTGTGAGCGACCGCCCTGTGAAGATTTTAGATGAACCGACGGCGGCGTTGGATCCTGCTGCAGAGAGTGCGCTGTACGAAAAATTCCGTATCATTAACCAGAAATATACCTCTGTTACGATCAGTCATCGGCTGGCAAGCGCGAGACAGACAGACGTTATCTTTGTGATCGAGAACGGGAGAGTTTCCGGTTCAGGAAGCCATGAGACGCTGTACAGAGAAAACAGGTTGTACAGGGAGATGTACGACAGTCAAAGGAGCTGGTATCAGGGATGAAGAGACAAAAAGAATGTTTTATCGGGGTCTCCGCAGTAGTTCACTTATTTCTAAAGATCGCCGGAGCCATGCCTGTTGTGTTTCTGCTGTTTCTTGTCGTGAATGTTCTACACGGTACGGCGTGGGCGTTAGAAACACTGGCAAGACAGGTGTTTTTTGACGGATTACAGAGCGCTGTGGAGAGAAACTCACTCCAGGCCGCTTATTCTGGAGCTCTGTGGGTAGGAGCGGCCGCGGTCTATGTGCAGGTACTGAATGGAGCTGGCAATTTTATTGGGCAGCATATTTTCAATCCTAGGGCAGTGAACACGCTGACAAGAGAGTTTCACACACAGACGGCGCAGTTGCCGCTGTATGAGTTCGAGAAGGAGACGACTCTGGAAACGATTGAGAAAGCCCGGCAAGGAATCAACGGGACCGTGCAGCTTCTCAGAGCCGTGATTTCGATTGCCATGTTCAATCTGCCGTATGTGGCGTTCATGGGGGTGTATTTGTACCGCCTGGATCCGATCCTGGTTCTTTCGTTGCTGTTTATCTTTAGTCCTATGGTGTGTGCCCAGGTGATAAAAAGAAAGGCGTATCGGCGGCTGACCGATGAGACGGCAGCTCTCGAGAGGGAGTACCGGCATTATTCGGACTGCATGATTGATAAGAGGTATTGGAAGGAGACTCGGACGCTGGGAGCTGTCGGCTTTTTCATGGAACGATTTCGGGCGGTGCTTGCAAAGTATGATAAGAAGCTATGGGAGACAGATTCCAGGTTGTATCGAACAGAGCTTTTGATGCGTGTTTTGACTCTTCTGGGATATCTCGGAGTGCTCTTTCTTCTGGTGCGGTCGTTGCTTTCCGGGAACATCTCGGCTGGGGCGTTTGCGGCGGTGTTCACTTCCATTGATTCCATTTTCCGGTTCATGGAGAACATCGTGGCGAGAAGCGCCGGAAATATTTCACGACACATGGCGTCGGTAGGGAATTATCTTGAGTTTTGCCGGCAGAATGGGTTTGCGGCCGACGATGGCCAGGTCAGAGGAGCTTCTGACGGCTGCTGTATTGCAGAGGAAAGTGAAAGCGGCAGGGAAAGCTGTGCCGTCATTGTGGAAGACGTTTCTTTTGCCTATCCCAATGCCGACCGACCGTCTCTCGATAGAATATCGGTTCGGATTCGGAAGGGGGAGACGGTTGCGGTCGTTGGTGAAAACGGAGCTGGAAAAACTACCTTCGTAAAGCTTGTTCTGGGACTGTATGAGCCTTCCTCTGGGTGGATTTTGCGGGAACGGGACAGTTTTGTCTCTCAGTCTGCAGTCTTCCAGAATTTCCAGAAATACCGGATGCGACTGGATGACAATATTTGTTTGAAGGAGCTAGAATGTCGGGATGCGGAGGAGATGGAACGGGCTGCGTCTCTTGCTGGAGTGGAGTACGGGAACTCCGATCTGTATCCGGAGAAATTCGGGACGCTTCTCGGCCGGGAGTTTGGTGGTGCCGAACTTTCGGGTGGCCAGTGGCAACGGATCGCCATTGCCAGGGGACTCTATAAGGAGCATGACATGATTGTGCTGGACGAGCCGACGGCCAGTATCGACCCGCTGGAGGAAACCCGTTTGTACCGCATGTTTGCAAGGATGGCGGAGGGGAAGACGGCGTTTATCGTAACCCACCGAATTGGCTCGGCCCAACTTGCCGATCGGATTCTTGTGTTTGACAAGGGAAAGATCGTCGAGCAGGGAACGCATGAAGAACTGATAAAGTCTGGTGGGAAGTATGCGTTTTTGTATCGTGAACAGGGAAAGTGGTATTAGATGAGGGCTGCGGATCGTTCTTTGCCAAAGTGGGACAACTGACTGGACATGTCAGTTGAAAACTTTATTTCATATGTAAAGATGATGGTTTTGAAAGTACGATTCAGATAGATCTGTCTTATAAGGTTCTGATAAAAATGCATTTTGCGCTACTCAGAGGACGCCGGCGTATTTGCCGATGACCATATTGCGTTGCCAGCAGACGGGCAGAAAGACACTATCCAGTCTGCTTTCAATGCAAAATCACGCTTCGAATATATGTTCGATAGAAAATGCTTGCAAATCTGGAAGTTTTAAGTGTATAATAGGAAAAGCTGACTAAGAAACGTGGCTGCGGTCTATGCGCAGCAGTATGAAAAATAAAACAAAGCTGCGGCGGAGAAGTTTCCTGCCGCAGTTTATGACTTGTATTGGAGGTCTTTGCATGGCGAAAGCACAGTATAATGCTGACAGTATTACCGTACTGGAAGGACTGGAGGCAGTCCGCAAGCGTCCCGGAATGTACATCGGAGGCGTTGGAACAAAGGGCTTAAACCATTTGATATATGAAATCGTTGACAACGCGGTGGACGAGCACCTGGCAGGATTCTGTACGGAGATCACGGTGACGTTAGAGGCGGATGGGTCCTGTACCGTAAAGGATAACGGACGGGGAATCCCGGTGGAGATGCACAAAAAAGGCGTGTCCGCAGAACGTGTGGTTCTATCCACGCTTCACGCTGGCGGAAAATTCGATAATAATTCCTATAAGACCAGCGGCGGACTTCATGGTGTCGGTTCTTCGGTCGTAAACGCCCTGTCTGACCGGATGAAGGTAAAAATTTCCAGGGATGGAAAGGTCTATTATGATGAGTATGAGAAGGGACATCCGGTGATCGAATTGAAGGATGGACTTCTTCCAGTGATCGGAAAATCAAGGGAGACAGGAACGGAGATCAACTTCCTGCCGGATCCGACAATTTTCGAGAAGACGAAATTTAAGGCGGAGTGGTTAAAAAGCCGTCTTCATGAGTCTGCCTATTTAAACCCGAACCTGGCGCTCCACTATGTGAACAAACGCGCCGGTGAGGAGGAGATGATCATCTACCACGAGCCGGACGGAATCATTGCCTATGTCCGTGAATTAAACAATGGAAAAGATCCTGTTCATGAGCCGGTGTACTTTAAGGGCAGTGTGGATCGGATCGAGGTGGAGGTGGCGTTCCAGGTTGTTGATGCCTTCGAGGAGAATATTCTCGGATTCTGCAACAATATCTTCACCCAGGAGGGCGGAACCCATCTGGTGGGATTCAAGACAAAATTTACCCAGCTGATCAACTCCTACGCGAGGGAGCTTGGCATTTTAAAAGAGAAAGACAGCAACTTTACCGGAGCGGATACGAGAAATGGCATGACGGCCGTTGTGGCGGTGAAACACCCGGATCCGATCTTTGAGGGACAGACGAAGACGAAGCTTGCCAGCGCCGACGCGACAAAAGCCGTGTTCACCATGACCGGAGATGAGCTGGAGCGGTTCTTTGACCGAAATCTCGATACGTTAAAGGCAATTATCGCCTGTGCGGAGAAATCCGCAAAGATCCGCAAAGCCGAGGAGAAGGCGAAGACAAACATGCTCTCCAAGTCGAAGTTCTCCTTCGACAGCAACGGAAAGCTGGCGAACTGTGAGAGCCGCGATCCGTCAAAGTGTGAGATCTTTATCGTTGAGGGAGATTCCGCCGGCGGCTCCGCGAAGATGGGACGAAACCGCCAGTTCCAGGCGATCCTTCCGATCCGCGGAAAGATCTTAAATGTGGAGAAAGCATCCATGGATAAGGTCCTGGCAAACGCAGAGATCAAGACCATGATCAACGCCTTCGGCTGCGGATTTTCCGAGGGCTACGGAAATGACTTTGATATCACGAAATTGAAATATGATAAGATCGTCCTGATGACCGATGCCGATGTGGACGGAAGCCATATTGATACGTTGCTTTTAACGTTCCTCTACCGTTTCATGCCTGAATTGATCTACGATGGACATGTTTATATTGCGATGCCGCCGCTCTACAAGGTGGTTCCGAAGCGCGGGGAAGAGAGGTATCTCTACGATGATAAAGCTCTGGAAGAGTATAAAAAGAACCACGCCGGGGACTTTACGCTGCAGCGATACAAAGGTCTCGGTGAGATGGATGCGGACCAGCTCTGGGAGACGACACTGAATCCGGAGAACCGTGTCTTAAAACGGGTGGAGATCGAGGATGCCCGGATGGCAAGTGAAGTGACGGAGCTTCTGATGGGAAGCGATGTTCCTCCGAGAAAGAAATTTATCTATGATCATGCCGATGAGGCGGAGATCGACGCATAGAAGGAGAGTTTACCATGTCTGAAAAAATATTGCGAACTGAATATTCGGAGGAAATGCAGAAGAGCTATCTGGACTACTCCATGAGCGTCATCACCTCCCGTGCGATCCCGGATGCCAGAGACGGTTTAAAGCCGGTACAGCGCCGTGTTCTCTACGATATGAGTGAGCTTCACTTAGATCACGATAAGCCCCACAGAAAGTCGGCACGTATCGTGGGCGATACCATGGGTAAATACCACCCACACGGCGACAGCTCTATCTACGAGACCTTAGTTGTCCTGTCCCAGGACTTTAAAAAGGGAATGGCTCTGGTGGACGGACACGGAAATTTCGGCTCCATAGAGGGTGACGGCGCAGCTGCCATGCGATACACTGAGGCACGCTTAAAGAAATTTGCGGAGGAGGTCTACTTAAAAGATCTCGATAAGACCGTAGATTTCGTCGCCAACTACGATGAGACGGAAAAAGAGCCGGAGGTCCTCCCGGTCCGCGTGCCGAACCTTCTCGTAAACGGTGCGGAGGGAATCGCTGTCGGCATGAGCACCAGCATTCCACCCCACAATTTAGGGGAAGTTATCGACGCGGTAAAGGCCTATATCGATAACCGGCTTCTCACCGTAGAAGAGTTGATGCAGTATATGCCGGGACCGGATTTCCCCACCGGTGGGATTATCGCAAATAAGGGCGATCTTTTACAGATCTATGAGACCGGTGCCGGAAAGATCAGGCTTCGCGGAAAGATCGAGGTGGAACTCGGAAGAAGAAAGGCAGACCGTGACAAACTGGTGATCACGGAGATCCCATACACGATGATCGGCGCGGGAATCAACAAGTTCCTCATGGATGTGGCAGATCTCGTTGAGACGA
The DNA here is from genome assembly GCF_003435535.1 of Desulfotomaculum sp. OF05-3. Taxonomy (NCBI): domain Bacteria; kingdom Bacillati; phylum Bacillota; class Clostridia; order Eubacteriales; family Desulfotomaculaceae; genus Desulfotomaculum; species Desulfotomaculum sp. OF05-3. The sequence goes on from NZ_QWGO01000012.1 coordinate 80,211, forward strand.
GAAAGCTCACCGACGTGGTTGATATCTCAAACCAGTCCAGCAAAGAAGGGATCCGCATCGTCCTGGAATTAAAGAAGGACGCGGATGTCAATAGGATCAAGGCAATCCTCTATAAGAAGACAAAGCTTGAGGACACCTACGGCGTCAACATGCTGGCTATCGACGAGGGACGCCCGGAGACCATGAACCTCAAACAGATCTTAAATACGTTCCTGGAGTTCCAGTACCGGAACATGACGAAGAAGTACAATGTTCTTCTCCAGAAGGAAATGGAAAAGAAGGAAGTGCAGGAAGGCCTTATCAAGGCGTGCGACGTGATCGACCTCATTATTGCCGTTCTCCGGGGATCAAAGAACATGAAGGACGCAAAGGAATGCCTGATGACCGGAAATACGGAGAAGATCAAGTTCCGTGTGCCGGGCTTTGAGGCGGACGCGAAGAAGCTTCATTTTACCGAACGCCAGGCGACAGCGATCCTGGAGATGCGTCTCTACAAGCTCATCGGTCTTGAGATCCTCGCGCTCCAGAAAGCATACAAGGAGACATTGCGGAAAATCCGTGAATATAAGCATATTCTTTCCAACCAGAAGAATATGGATGTGGTGATCAAGGAAGACCTTGACTCCATCAAGGCAGAGTTCGCAGAACCGAGAAGGACACTCATCGAGGACGGCGAAGAGATGGTTTACGTGGAGGCGAAGGAAGAGGCGAAGGAAGTGATTTTCGTCATGGACCGCTTCGGCTATTGCAAGACCATGGACCGCTCCATCTACGAAAGGAACCAGGAGACCATGGACAGCGAGAATGTCCGGGTACTTCCGGTGATGACGGACGATAAGCTCTGCATGTTCTCAGATACCGGAAACATGTACCAGGTGAAGGTTGCGGAGTTCCCGACACTGAAGATGAAAGACAAGGGAATCCCCATCGAGAACGTCAGCAAATTTGGTGGGAAGACGGAGACGATCCTCTTTATGATTCCGGCATCCGGATTTACCGGTAAGAAATTCCTGTTCGCGACGGCCCAGGCGGCGGTGAAGATCGTTCCGGGAGAGGAATTTATAACGGCAAATAAGACCGTTGTGGCAACGAAATTAGCGGGAGAGGATAAGCTCACGGAGATCCGGGAGATCGGCACTGAGATCGATGGAACCCGCGATGTGGTTCTCCAGACTGTCGACGGCATGTTCTTAAAATTCCAGCTGGAAGAAATTCCAGAGCTCAAGAAGAACAGCCGGGGTGTGCGGGGCATCAGGCTTGAAAAGGAAGATACTCTGGAACATGTATATCTGCCGGATATGGACGGAACCGCTGTCTATAAAGGAAAAGAAGTTGCTCTTGGCCGGTTGAAAGCGGCAAAGAGGGATGGAAAAGGAACGAAAGTCCGGTTATAATAGAATTGGATCGTACGATCCTTTTAATCTGAACTTGAATGAAAATCATGATCCGGACAGATCCTGTCCGGGAAAAGGAGGAACCTATATGAATACACCAACACCTCATATTGCAGCAAAACAGGGTGAGATCGCGCCGTCTATTTTACTTCCGGGTGATCCGCTCCGCGCGAAATTTATCGCTGAGAATTTCCTTGCGGGCGCAAAGCAGTTCAACGCTACAAGAAATATGTTTGGTTACACCGGTTTTTACCGTGATAAACCTGTCTCTGTTATGGGAACAGGAATGGGATGCCCGTCCATTGGAATCTACACCCACGAGCTCATCGAGGGCTACGGCGTAAAGACACTGATCCGTGTGGGAACCACAGGGGCGATCTCCGAGGATGTCCATATCCGTGACCTTGTTTTCGCCATGGGTGCCTGCGCACAGACAAATTATGTGAGAGAATTCGGACTCCCGGGAGATTTCGCGCCGATCGCGGACTTCGGACTCCTGATTAAAGCCGTCTTCCACGCAGAGCAGGAAAACCTTCCATATCACGTTGGAAACGTCCTGACTTCCGATCTGTTCTATGAGCCGGAAAAAAAGAAACACGACGGACTCCAGTTCGCGGATATGGGTGTACTGGCAGTGGAGATGGAGACAGCGGCCCTCTACGCAAACGCGGCTCTCGCAAAGGCGCGCGCCCTTTCGATTCTGACTGTATCTGATTCTATGGTGACAGGCGAGAAGACGACAGCCGAGGAGCGCGAGACATCCTTCGCTGACATGATCCATGTAGCGCTTGAAATCGTTTAATCGTTACTGATATCAGTTATTGTTCGCGCACGGCGTGAGCAGTAACATTTAATACGTTAGTATGGTAAACTCATGCCATTTACTACTTGCATTTTTTGTCGTTTTGAGTTAGGATAGACAACAACACGGGTGTTGCGTACATGGAGACATATGTCCGCGACGGGTGGAAAATGGCAGGCTGGCAGCTGATACCGGCTGACGGGCTGAGATGAGGAGATATGTGTGATGGAAAAGAAACTTAGAGTTGGCATCCTTGGAGCAACAGGTATGGTAGGACAGAGATTTATCTCTCTCCTTGAGAATCATCCATGGTTCGAAGTGACGACCGTGGCAGCCAGCCCGCGTTCTGCAGGAAAAACATATGAGGAGGCAGTTGGAGGACGCTGGAAAATGACGACTCCGATGCCGGAAAAAGTTAAAAATTTAGTTGTTATGAATGTAAACGATGTGGATGCGGTATCCAAGACCGTTGATTTCGTATTCAGCGCCGTTGATATGACAAAGGAAGAGATCCGCGCTATCGAGGAAGCTTACGCGAAGACAGAGACTCCGGTGGTTTCCAACAACAGCGCTCACCGCTGGACACCGGATGTTCCGATGGTAATCCCGGAGATCAACCCGGATCACTTTGAGGTGATCAAGTTCCAGAAGCAGAGACTCGGCACGACCCGCGGATTTATCGCAGTAAAGCCGAACTGCTCGATCCAGAGCTACACTCCGGCACTCAGTGCGTGGAGAGAGTTCGAGCCGTACGAGGTAGTCGCTACTACATATCAGGCTATTTCCGGAGCAGGAAAGACCTTTAAGGACTGGCCGGAAATGGTAGAGAATGTGATCCCGTACATCGGCGGCGAGGAAGAGAAGAGTGAGCAGGAGCCGCTTAGGATCTGGGGTCACTTAGAGGGCGGCGTGATCGTAAAGGCAAAAGAGCCTGTGATCACATGCCAATGCGTCCGTGTTCCGGTATTAAATGGTCACACAGCTGCGGCGTTCGTAAAATTCAGAAAGAAAGCTTCCAAGGAACAGCTCATCGAGAAGCTTGTAAACTTCAAGGGACTTCCACAGGAATTAGAGCTTCCGAGTGCACCAAAGCAGTTTATCCAGTACATGGAGGAGGACAATCGTCCGCAGGTTAAGCTGGACGTTGATTTCGAGAAGGGAATGGGCGTATCCATCGGCCGTTTAAGAGAGGACACCGTCTATGACTGGAAGTTCATTGGTCTGTCCCACAACACCGTCCGCGGTGCTGCAGGCGGAGCCGTTCTCTGCGCAGAGCTTCTCACAAAGCAGGGATATATTTCTGCAAAATAATATCGACGGATATCCGTTATCATCTGTCGATCAGAACGTAATTCATGGGCCCGCTATTTTTGCGGGTCCTTTTTACGCGGACAGCGAATCAGTACATATGCCTGTATATGACCTGATGCTGTTTCGTAACGTACCAAAGATGCGCACTTGCGCGAAGATGCAGCCTGTCGCAAGTGACCGCGCGAATGTGTCAAGGCACATTCTGTTTTATAAGGATCGAAACCGAGGAGGTAATTTTATGTCAGTGAAGAAAGAGCATTTTGGGGAAATGCCGGATGGAAGAGAGGTAAGCCTCTACACCATCACAAATAAAAATGGTCTCGAGGCATCCGTCACAGATCTCGGCGCCGTCTGGGTCCGCATGGTCGTTCCGGATAAAAAAGGGGTTATGGACGATGTGATGCTGGGATTTGACGACGCAGCTGGTTATTTAAACAATGGTCCGCATTTCGGATCCGTTGTGGGCCGGATCGCAAACCGCACCGCGAAGGGAAAGTTCTCCCTGAACGGAAAAGAGTATACCCTGGCGGTGAACAATGGCCCGAACAACCTGCACAGTGGTCTGGATTACTATGACGCGCGTCTCTGGAACGCGAAGGAAGAGGCGGAAAACGCTGTCACCTTCACACTTCTGAGCCCGGACGGAGATCAGGGATATCCGGGAAATGCCATCGTATCCGTCACATATACGCTGACCGACGAGGATATGCTGACGCTGACATACCGTGTCCTTTCCGATGCGGACACACCGGTGAACCTGACAAACCATGGATATTTCAACCTCCTCGGCAATAACGGAGGTTCCATCCTTGACCACAAAGCTCGAATTCTTGCAGATTTTTACACCCCGTCCGATGAGACATCGATCCCAACTGGAGAGATCCGCCCGGTAAAGGGAACTCCGATGGATTTCACGGATTTCCATGTGATCGGGGATCGGATCGATGAGAATTTCGACCAGCTTGTCATGGGACATGGATACGACCATAACTGGTGTCTCTCCCATGTCCGCGGCGACTTCGGACTTGCCGCGCAGATCTTCTCCGAGGAGAGCGGCAGAGCGATGGATGTCTATACAGACCAGCCGGGCGTGCAGTTCTATACTGCTAACTGGCTTGATCAGGAGAAGGGAAAGAAAGGTGCGTTCTACCATGCAAGAACCGCATTCTGCTTTGAAACCCAGAACTTCCCGGATGCTGTCAACAAACCGCACTTCCCATCACCGATCGTGAAGGCAGGGAAAGAGTGGACGTCTGCGACAGGATACCGTTTTTATATTTATGAAAAATAATGACAACGATTCAGTACCTTCATGGTTACAAGCAAAAATCCATTCCAGATCGGCTGCGCCGATGAGATTTTTGCTTTGCATAAAACTACTAAGGAATTATTGATATGAATAATTTAAGTGAACGCAGCATCAAGATCCTGGCATCCATGGGACTGATCCTTACGACGATGATCTGGGGATTTGCCTTCGTGGTTATGAAAAATTCTGTGGATGTGATCCCGCCGACATACCTTCTGGCGGTCCGCTTTTCCATGTCCGCGGTACTGCTCGCCCTGTTGTTCCATAAAAATATGATGAAAGCAGACCGGGAGACGGTCCTCTGCGGCGTGATCTTAGGCGCTTTTCTCTGCCTGTCCTATCAGTTCCAAACCTACGGTCTGAAGCACACGACAGCAAGCAAGAATGCTTTTATCACAACGCTGTATGTCATCATCGTGCCGTTCCTCTACTGGATCGTCAGTAAAAAGAGACCTACAGGCTGGAATATCGCCGCCGCGTTTCTCGCGGTCATCGGTCTTGCGCTTTTGTCATTGCAGGGAGATCTCTCGATCAATTACGGAGATTTTCTGACGCTGGTCTGCGGTCTGATGTTTGCGGTTCACATGGTATTTATCGACAAGTTTACAGAATGCCACGACCCGATCGCACTGACGGTGATCCAGATCATTGCAGCAGCTATTTTCAACTGGATCTGCGCACCGTTTCTTGACGGATCCTTTGATTTCACGGTCCTGATGGATAAGTCTCTGATCGGGGGACTGCTATACCTGGCAGTCTTCTCCACCACAGTGGCTTATCTCTTACAGAACAGCGGGCAGAAATATCTGAGCGCATCTACATCGGCGATCCTTCTTTCCATGGAGTCGGTGTTCGGAACTCTGTTTTCCGTGATCTTTTTAAAGGATGTACTGACGGGAAAGATGTTGGCCGGATGTGCGCTGATGTTCGCGGCAGTTCTTTTATCGGAGCTCCCGCAGAAGAAAAAATAGCAGCTGTGAAGTCAATATAAACAGAAAAGAGGTTTCATGGGAAAAGCACTATTTATCGCCGAGAAGCCCAGCGTCGCACAGGAATTTGCGAAGGCGTTAAAGGTTTCCGGGAGAAAAGGAGACGGATATATTGAGTCCGACCAGGCTATCGTGACCTGGTGTGTGGGTCATCTGGTGACCATGAGTTACCCGGATGCCTACGATCCGGCCCTGAAACGCTGGAGCATGGAAACCCTGCCGTTTCTCCCGAAGACATTCAAATACCAGGTGATCGACGATGTAAAAAAACAATTTAAGATCGTGAGTGGGCTCTTAAACCGGGCGGACGTGGACACGATCTATGTCTGCACTGACTCCGGGCGTGAAGGAGAGTACATCTACCGCCTGGTGGAGCAGATGGCCGGGGTAAAGGGAAAGAACCGCCGCCGTGTCTGGATCGACTCCCAGACCGAGGATGAGATACTCCGGGGCGTCCGGGAGGCGAAGGACCTTGCGGAGTACGACAACCTTGCAGCCTCCGCATATCTTAGAGCAAAAGAAGATTACCTGATGGGTATCAATTTTTCCAGGGTGCTCACCTTAAGATACGGCCCATCGGTGGCGTCCTACCTGAGGGAAAAGCGGGCGGTGCTGTCCGTCGGCCGTGTGATGACCTGTGTCCTCGGTATGGTGGTCCGCAGGGAGCGGGAGATCCGGGAATTCGTGAAGACCCCGTTCTACCGCGTCATCGGTTCCTTCGATGTCCCGGATCATGAGACCGCGGTCATCGAGGCGGAATGGAGAGCGGTGGAAGGCTCCAGATACTTCGGCACACCGGCGCTTTATAAGGAAAACGGATTTAAAGAGCATAGGACAGCGGAGGAGCTGATCCGATTTTTAAGCGCCGACCCAATGGAAGGAACGCTCATCGCCCTGGATAAGAAAAAAGAGACGAAAAATCCGCCGCTTTTATATAACCTCGCGGAGATCCAGAACGACTGTTCGAAGATGTTCAAGATCAGCCCGGATGAGACCTTAAAGATCATTCAGGAACTCTATGAGAAAAAGCTGGTGACTTACCCTCGAACGGACGCCAGAGTTCTCTCCACTGCGGTGGCGAAGGAGATCTATAGGAATATCGGCGGACTCCGGAATTTCGGGCCTCTCGCGGACTTTGCCGCGAAGGCGCTGGACAGCGGAACCTGGAAGATGATCGCTCGGACAAAGTATGTGAACGATAAGCAGATCACCGACCACTACGCCATCATACCGACGGGGCAGGGATTTGGAGCACTGAGAAGTCTCAATCCGCTGGCTGCAAAGGTGTATGAGCTGATCGGACGGCGTTTTTTAAGCATTTTTTATTCACCTGCGGTCTACCAGAAGTTTTCCCTGCGGATTGAAAAGCAGGGAGAACAGTTCTTCGCGGCATATAAGGTCCTTGCGGAGGCGGGATACCTGGAGGTTGCGAACGTCCCGTCCAAGAAAAAAATGGAAAATTCTGGAAACAGCCGGGGTGAAAATTCCGGCGCAGGACAGGAAAACCAGGCGGAAGAATTGGATCCAGGTCATGATGAGAAGGCAAAGAATCTTCTTGCCATGCTGTCCGGCCTGAAAAAAGGACAGAAATTAAAGCTTTTAAAATTTGATATCAAGGAAGGCGAGACATCTCCGCCGAAGCGCTACACCTCCGGTTCCATGATCCTTGCCATGGAGAACGCGGGCCAGCTCATCGAGGATGAGGACCTGCGGGCCCAGATCAAGGGAAGCGGCATCGGAACGAGCGCCACCCGGGCGGAGATCTTAAAAAAGCTGTTCAACATCAAGTATCTGGCACTGGCGAAGAAGACCCAGGTCATCACGCCGACACTTCTCGGGGAGATTGTCTTCGATGTCTGCCAGGCATCCATGCGGCAGCTCCTGAATCCGGAACTCACGGCAAGCTGGGAAAAAGGCCTCACTTACGTGGCGGAGGGAACCATCACGCCGGATGAGTACATGGAAAAGCTGGAGCGTTTTGTGACGCTCAGGACAAACGGTGTCAAGCAGACGAACAACGCCTATATGCTGCGGCCGTATTTTGACGCTGCGGCTCAGTTCTATAAAAAATAGCAACAGATCTGTTTCAATGCTGCAGCCGTTTGCAAAAGCTTATCGAAAATGCTTTCGGCGGTCCAGCCGTAAATAAATGCTGTCTGGCAAGATGGCAGATTGGAGAATCATTATGAAAAAAGAAGAGACTAAGATCGTCGATCTTTATGACCTTTCCCACACCCAGGCTGCGGATTTCCTCCGCCAGTTTACCTACCCGTGGGAGGCACTTGCCCATATTAAAGAGTTCATCCTCGAACTCGGAAAGACACTCCCGGAGGGTGAGTACGAGAGGCGCGGGGAGACCGTATGGGTCCATAAGACCGCAAGGGTGATGCCGAGTGCATTTCTCGGCGAGAATATCATTATCGGAAAGGACACAGAGGTCCGCCACTGCGCGTTCCTCCGGGGAAATGCCTTAGTCGGAGAGGGAGCCGTCGTTGGAAACTCCACGGAGTTAAAAAATGTGATCCTGTTCGATAAGGTCCAGGTTCCGCACTACAACTATGTGGGAGATTCCATCTTAGGCTACCGCGCCCACATGGGAGCCGGTTCCATCACCTCAAACGTGAAGTCCGACAAACTTCTCGTGAAGGTCCATGCGGAGGACGGCGATATCGAGACCGGGATCAAGAAATTTGGTGCGATGCTCGGTGACTGCGTGGAAATCGGTTGCGGTTCTGTTCTGAATCCAGGAACTGTTATTGGAAGGAACTGCAATATCTACCCGTTATCCAGTGTCCGTGGATGTGTGGATGAGAATTCCATCTATAAGAAACAGGGAGAGATCGCTAAGAAGGTGCTGGAATAATTGATAACTGAAAAAAGATGCTGCAAATGAAGGATCCATGCAATTATTAAACTAAAAGAACCACGATATTTATCTAGAAACTCATATGTTGAGTTTTAACAAATATCGTGGTTTTATTTTTAGTATGGGAACCTATACTCTTAAATCATTTCGTTCCAAAAATACGGTCACCGGCATCTCCGAGACCCGGGCAGATATATGCGTTCTCGTTTAATTCACGGTCAAGGTGTCCGACATAGATTTGTACATCCGGATGTGCCTTGTGGAGTCTTTTTACACCTTCCGGGGCAGCGATGATGCACATAAATTTGATATGCTTTCCGCCGTGCTGCTTGATGAAATCAATAGCTGCAACTGCGGAACCGCCGGTAGCGAGCATCGGGTCTGTGACAACGATGGTTCTCTGCTCGATCGGGTTCGGAAGCTTGCAGAAATATTCATGAGGCTCGTGAGTCTCCTCGTCACGGTAGAGACCAATGTGGCCGATCTTCGCAGACGGAACGAGGGAGAGAACACCGTTTACCATTCCGAGACCTGCGCGCAGGATCGGAACGATGGCTAATTTCTTGCCTGCAAGCATCGGGGTCATACATGTCTCGATCGGAGTCTCGACCTCAACGTCCTCCAGCGGGAGATCGCGGAGCGCCTCATAGCCCATCAGAGTTGCAATCTCCTCTACAAGAGTACGGAACTCATTCGTTCCTGTGGTCTTCTTTCTTAACATGGAGATCTTGTGCTGAACCAGCGGGTGATCGATATACGTTACATTTTCCATTAATAGATACCAGCCTTTCTGTGGTCCGCCAAAGCCTATAGACCGATTGGCGGATCATGTTTTTTCCTTCCCTTTATCATACCAAAATGCAGGATAGAAATCAACCGGATCGTTTCTCGGATGCGTCTATTGTTATTTTGTTTCCGGTGAATATTTTACAAGGGCATAATCACCCGCCGCATGGCTCACCGGAACGATCAGGTAGATATCTCCGTCCTTTTCGTAGGAAAACGCCTGCGGGAATGTCCCGTCCTTTACGGAAGTAAAATCACATTCTGCAAACACCGTCTGCCAGAGGTCCTTTCCGCTGGACTTGATGGAATCCTTTACTTCAGCTGCTATATCCGCCGGTTCTACCACCACAATGTCATCGGAAGAAAGGTATTCCGCGATGGAATCCGCATCTGCATACGCAGTCAGACCGATCGGTGATCCTGTATTTAAGTTCACAGAGACGGCATAGCGCACATTTGACGGATGGGCTGTTTCTGCAACGTTTACCATTCCGTGGAATGTAAATACCGCCTTGTTTTTATCGAGGGATACCAGATCACAGTTGATGGAAACCTCATCCTTTTCGGTGTCCAGTTCCCAGGCAGTGATGATCGAGGTCGCCTCTTTCTTTAAAAGCTCATTGACGGCCTGGGTCATGGATGCATCACGGAGATTGGAGAGGATCGGGTATTCGATGGAGACCTTTCCGGTCTTTTCGGTCGCGATCTTCGATTTCACGCTTAACGCGTCGGAGGCGTTGGAATCCTTTTGCGTCTCGACCTCAGAAGATCCGGCTTTTGAAGCATCCGTTTTTGAGGAGTCACTTTTTGAATTGTCTGCTGCCGGATCAGCCTTTGTTTCATTGGAAGTAGTTTCCACCATGGTCTCCGCAGCGGACGTATGAATTCCAGAGATGTCCACAGCCTCGTGTTTTTTGCATGCGGTGATGGATAATGCGGCAAACATTGTCAAAGCGGCAAATTTATAAAGATTTTTTCTCATAAGAAGATCAGCTCCTTTTATCGTATTTTAATGCGGCATCGGAATAGGCGAATGGAAGAAAGCCTGTCCGGTACCAGGTTTATCTTTCTAAGACAGTTATATTATACCATGAAAACCTGCCTCTTGTACATGAACGCCACATTACAATTTTGTTAAATAAATGAAAGCATTTCATAAGGAAACGCCGGGATCGTTGATAAGTAATTTTAAATACTCAATCTGCAGGAAGTATGTTATCATAAAATTAAAACCCGTCGCCGGTACAAATTCCGGTGATCTTATACGAAAACAGGAGGAGTACTTCCATGAAGTTATTATCACTTTCAGAGGAGTTAAAAAACAATTCTTATCCGGGAAGAGGAATCGTGATCGGAAAATCAGCCGATGGAAAGACAGCCGTGACCGCATATTTTATTATGGGAAGAAGCAGCAACAGCCGCAACCGTGTCTTTGTAGAGGATGGTGAAGGAATCCGTACTCAGGCGTTTGATCCGTCAAAATTAGAGGACCCGAGCCTTATCATCTACGCCCCGGTGCGCGTTCTCGGAAATAAGACCATCGTGACAAACGGCGACCAGACAGATACGATCTACGCCGGAATGGACCGCCAGCAGACCTTCGAGCAGTCCCTGCGCTGCCGCGAGTTTGAGCCGGACGGCCCGAACTACACTCCGCGTATCTCCGGAATCATGCACATTGAGAACGGGAACTACAATTTTGCGATGTCCATCTTAAAGAGCAGTGATGGAAACCCGGAGAGCTGCAGCCGCTTTACATACGCATATGAGAAGCCATTAAGCGGTGAGGGACGTTTCATCCACACTTACATGAACGACGGAAATCCGCTTCCGAGCTTTGAGGGTGAGCCGAAACGCATTGCCATTGAGGGCGATATCGACAGCTTCACAAAGAATGTATGGGAGAGCCTGAATGAGGACAACAAGGTATCCCTCTTTGTAAGATTCATCGATATCGAGACAGGAAAGTACGAGACAAGAATCGTAAATAAAAATCACTAGTCGTATCAAAAGGAGAAAAGCAAATCATGAATGAAATGGAATTAAAATACGGATGCAACCCGAACCAGAAACCGTCCCGTGTATACATGGAAGACGGAAGTGATCTTCCGATCACAGTCTTAAACGGAAAGCCGGGCTACATCAACCTTCTCGACGCGTTGAACGGCTGGCAGCTCGTTAAGGAATTAAAGGAAGCGACAGGTCTTCCGGCAGCGACTTCCTTCAAGCATGTCTCCCCGGCAGGTGCCGCAGTAGGTCTTCCGATGGATGAAGTTTTAAGAAAGATCTACTGGGTGGACGATCTCGGTGAGCTTTCCCCGCTTGCAAGTGCTTACGCGAGAGCAAGAGGAGCAGACCGTATGTCTTCCTTCGGCGATTTTATTTCCCTTTCCGATGTCTGCGATGTTGACACCGCAAAGCTTATCAAGCGCGAGGTATCCGACGGCGTGATCGCTCCGGGATATGAACCGGAAGCTCTTGAGATCTTAAAACAGAAAAAGAACGGCAAATACAATGTGATCCAGATCGATCCGTCCTACGTTCCGGCACCGATCGAGCACAAACAGGTATTCGGCGTGACCTTTGAGCAGGGAAGAAATAACTTAAAGATCGATAAGGATCTCTTATCGAACGTTGTGACAGAGAACAAGGAGATCCCGGATTCCGCAAAGATCGACCTTATGATCTCCCTGATCACCTTAAAGTACACCCAGTCCAACTCCGTATGCTATGTGAAGGGAGGACAGGCCATCGGTATCGGCGCAGGCCAGCAGTCCCGTGTCCACTGTACACGTCTTGCAGGTCAGAAGGCAGACAACTGGTTTCTCCGTCAGGCTCCGCAGGTATTAAACCTTCCGTTTATCGACAAGATCAAACGTGCGGACCGCGACAACGCCATTGACGTTTATATCGGGGACGAGTATATGGATGTTCTCGCAGACGGTGAGTGGCAGAAAGTATTCACCGAAAAACCGCCGGTATTCACAAAAGAGGAAAAACGCGCATGGCTCGACAAGATGCAGGATGTGGCCCTCGGCTCTGACGCCTTCTTCCCGTTCGGCGACAATATCGAACGTGCCCACAAGAGCGGCGTAAAGTATATTGCACAGCCGGGTGGATCTGTCCGTGACGACAACGTGATCGATGTGTGCAACAAATACGGAATGGCGATGGCATTCACCGGAATTCGTCTGTTCCACCACTAAAAACAACTTGCAATTTCGATATTATTATGCTAAACTTATATGCGGCTGTTGAAATACACAGCCGCGAAGATATGCCGGCGTGGCGGAATGGCAGACGCATCAGACTCAAAATCTGACGGGGGTAACTTCGTGCCGGTTCAAGTCCGGCCGCCGGCAGAAACGAAAAGACATGACTCTCATTAGATGGTCGTGTCTTTTTGCATTTATGCGGGCTTCTTAAGATTAAAGCTGAAAGGAGTGTGTTCCATGACCTGTGTGGAAGCAGAAAAAATGGTAGTTCCGTATATGAAGGATGAGTTGTCCCCGACGGAGCTGGAAGATTTCCTGGACCATATCAAGACGTGTGAGAACTGCAGGGAAGAACTGGAGATCCACTATATGGTGGATGTGGGTTTAAAAAAGCTGGATGAGGCAGATGGAACATACGACATCGTCGGAGATTTGAAACGGAAGGTGGCGGAATCCTACCGGACCCTGCGCCATATCTCTATATTTCAGATCACGGCCTATGCGGTCACGACCCTGGGTGGAATGGCGTTAGTCTCCATGATCCTTTTGCAGCTTCGGATCTGGAAAACAATGGGATTTCTGTAATAGGAAGCTTATAAATATTATCGTGAAAAAGGAGTGAACATGGAAAAACTTGTACTGATCGACGGTCATAGCATCTTAAACCGCGCGTTCTACGGAGTGCCGAACCTGACAAACTCGGAAGGTCTCCACACGAACGCGGTCTATGGTTTTTTAAATATCTTATTCAAGGTTCTCGATGAGGAGAAAGCGGACTACCTGGCGGTGGCCTTTGACTTAAAAGCGCCGACCTTCCGACATAAGATGTTCGACGCCTACAAGGGAACAAGAAAACCGATGCCGGAGGAGCTTCACGAGCAGGTACCGCTTATGAAGGAAGTTCTGACGGCCATGGGTGTTCCGATCCTCACAAAAGAGGGATATGAGGCGGACGATATCCTTGGAACCATCGCGAAACGTGAGCAGAAAGACGGATATGAGGTGACGATCCTCTCCGGAGACCGGGATCTTTTACAGCTTTCCGACACCCATATCCGGATCTGTCTTACGAAGACAAGCCGTGGAACCACAGAAGTACACAACTATTACCCGGAGGACGTGATCCGGGAGTACCAGGTAACACCGGAGCAGTTTATCGAGGTGAAGGCCCTGATGGGCGACCAGTCTGACAATATCCCGGGGGTTCCGTCCATTGGTGAGAAGACGGCGACAAGCCTCATTGTGCAGTATCAAAATCTGGAAAACATCTATACCCATCTCGACGAGGTGAAACCGCCCCGCGCGAAAAAGGCGCTGGAGGAGCACAGAGATCTTGCGGAGCTTTCCCTGAAGCTTGCAAGGATCTGTGTCGATGCCCCCATTGAGTTTTCCATGGCGGACGCGAAGTTAGAGAATCTCTACACGCCGGAAGCTTACGAATACATGAAGCGTCTGGAGTTCAAGTCCATCGCAGCGAGATTCGGCGAGGGGATCAGGAATGAGAGCGGACCGGAGAAGCAGTTTGTCCTCGTGGAAGATTTCTCAGAGGCGGACGCGCTCTTTGAAAAGGCAAAAAAAGAAGAGCGCATCGGCATGGAGCTTCTGGCGGAGAACGGCTCCGTGACAGCTCTCGCTTTAAGCTTTGAGGAGACTGGAAGCTATATTTTCCTGGTCGGAGGTTTTATGACGGAGAGCTATATCGCCGGAAAGTACGAAGAGCTCTGCCGCACAGGTCATGCCTGGGTGCTGGATCTCAAGCATTCTTTGCCGTTTGCGAAGCTTTCCTACGGGGATACCGTTTACGATGCGGGTGTCGCGGCGTACCTTTTAAATCCGTTAAAGGACACCTATGGGTACGATGACATTGCGAGGGATGTTCTCGGCATGACGGTCCCGTCAAAGACAGACCTGATCAAAAAGATGTCCTATAAGGACGCCTGCGCGAAAGAACAGGATAATTTTACGCGCATGGCGGGACTTATGGCATACACCGCTTTTGCCGCCGGGAAACCGCTCTCAGAGCGTCTGGCAGCAGAAGGAATGGAGGACCTGTACCGGAATATCGAGCTTCCGCTGATCTATACGTTATTCCACATGGAAGATGAGGGAATTGCGGTCCGCCGGGAAGAACTCACCGCCTACGGCGGGAAATTGAAGAAACAGATCGCCGTTCTCGAGAAGGAGATCTGGGAGATGACAGGACAGGAGTTCAATATCAACTCCCCGAAACAGTTAGGCGAGATCCTGTTTGAGAAGATGCAGATCAAGGGCGGAAAAAAGACAAAGACCGGTTATTCAACAGCGGCAGATGTCCTTGAAAAGCTCGCCCCGGATTACCCGGTGATCCAGAAGATCTTAGATTACAGGCAGTATACAAAGTTAAATTCCACCTACGCGGACGGTCTGGGAACATATATCAAAGAGGATGGCCGGATCCACAGCCGCTTTAACCAGACGATCACGGCGACAGGCCGGATCTCCAGCACGGAGCCGAACCTCCAGAACATTCCGATCCGCATGGAGCTTGGACGGGAGATCCGGAAGGTCTTTGTCCCGCGGGACGGATTCCTGTTCCTGGATGCCGACTACTCCCAGATCGAGCTGCGCGTTCTCGCCCACATGTCCGGTGATGAGCGTCTGATCGAGGCATATAAGACTGCCCAGGATATCCACGCCATCACGGCATCCCAGGTATTCCATATCCCGTTAAACGAGGTGACACCACTGCAGCGCCGCAACGCGAAGGCGGTCAACTTCGGGATCGTGTACGGGATCAGTGCCTTTGGACTCAGCGAGGACCTGAGCATCTCCAGAAAAGAGGCCATGGAGTATATCGAGCGGTATTTTGAGACTTACCCACAGGTCAAGACATTTCTTGACAGCCTTGTGGCTCACGCAAAGGAACAGGGGTACGTCACCACCATGTTCGGACGCCGCCGCCCGGTGCCGGAGTTAAAATCCTCGAACTTCATGCAGCGTTCCTTCGGCGAGCGCGTGGCGATGAACTCCCCGATCCAGGGAACCGCTGCCGATATCATCAAGATCGCCATGATCCGGGTGGATGAGAGACTGAGAAGAGAGAACCTCCGCTCCAGGCTGATCCTGCAGGTACATGATGAGCTTCTCATCGAGACAGCGGAGGACGAGAAGGAGACAGTTATGAAGATCCTGTCCGAGGAGATGCACCATGCAGCATCCTTAAAGGTGGAGTTAGAGATCGACATGCATGACGGAAAGAACTGGTTTGAGGCGAAATAAATGGAACAGAAGAAGAAAATTATTGGAATTACAGGCGGTGTCGGCGCTGGAAAGAGCAGTGTGCTGGCGGTATTGAAAGAGAATTTTGGAGCGAAGATCATTCTGGCGGATCTTGTGGCCCACGAGCTTATGGAGCCGGGAAGCGAGGGCTTAAAGAAGGTCACAGAGGCCCTTGGAACGTCATTCCTTGCCCCGGACGGATCCGTGGACCGGAAGGCACTTGCGGATATGATCTTCCGTAATAAGGATGCCTTGAGAACCATGAACTCCATTATCCATCCGCTTGTGTGGAAGACCATGAAAGAGGCAGCAGAAGCGGCTGAGGAGCATCTTGTGATCATCGAAGCAGCGGTCTTTGACACTGCACCGAAGGATCTCTTTGATGAACTCTGGTACGTCTACACGACAAAGGAGAACCGGATCCTCCGCCTCATGGCAAACCGGGGCTACAGCCGCGAAAAGTGTGAGGACATCATCGGAAGGCAGGCATCGGAGGGAGAGTACCGTGCACTCTGCGACCGGGTCATCGACAACAATGGGGACGAGTCCGACATCAAACGACAGCTGAAGGAGATCCTTGACCATGAGATTTGTTAGTATTGCCAGCGGCAGCAGTGGAAACTGCATCTACACAGGAACGGAGGAGAGCCACATCCTGATCGATGCCGGGATCAGCGCGAAGCGGATCGAGCAGGGGCTCAACGAGGTTGGATTAAAGACAAGCGAGCTGGACGGGATCTGCATCACTCATGAGCATTCTGACCATGTGAAGGGACTCGGCGTCCTCGCGAGAAAATATGAAGTCCCGATCTACGCGACGGAAGGGACGTTAAATGAGATCAAGAATATCAAGGGTCTTGGAGAGTATCCGGAAGAGCTTCTGCATCCGATCCTGCCGGACACGGAGTTCGCCCTGGGGGATCTGACAGTCAAGCCATTTCACATCGATCACGATGCCGCAGACCCGGTGGCATACCGGATCCAGTCGGGAAACAAGTCCGTTGCGGTAGCGACGGACCTCGGCCATTTTAATCAGTATACCGTCGACCATCTGCTGGATCTGGACGCGGTGCTTCTGGAGTCCAACCATGATCTCAGAATGCTGGAGACGGGACCGTATCCGTACTACTTAAAGCGCCGCATCATGGGGGATTTCGGACATCTTTCCAACGAAAACGCAGGGCGTCTCTTGAACTGCATTTTAAGCGGCAGATTGAAACATATATTACTCGGCCATCTGAGCAAGGAGAACAATATTCCGGAGCTGGCCTATGAGACTGTACGTCTGGAGATCGACATGGGAGATTGTCCGTACCATGCAGACGATTTCCATCTGGCCGTGGCGAAGCGGGATGAAATGTCGGAGATCATCAGCCTGTAGTCAGAGAGAATGTCCCGGCATATTCGGGCGTCCCGCGTATTGTACGGAATTTTCAGTTCGGAAAATTCCTATCTGTGTACAGTAACTCACTTACATCTTTACGCTGGTGCATCTCAAAAAAAGCTTGCATCTTATGGGATGTAATGATATATTTTAAGAAAATTTTTATGCTTTAACACTGTATAATGCTACCTTTCCCGAGATTCCCGCCTTTCAATAGAACATATCTGCCGGGCCGGATCAAATTAAGATACGTGGAAGGCACAACACAAGGAGGAAAATTTTCATGGATAAAGTTATTATCACTGTAGTAGGAAAAGACACCGTAGGCATCATCGCAAAGGTATGTACATATCTTGCGGACCATAAAATTAACATCCTTGATATTTCCCAGACCATTGTTCAGGAATATTTCAACATGATGATGATCGTGGACGGAAGCGGCGCAAGCGTTTCATTCGATGAAATGGCTTCCGGTCTCGATGAGATCGGTGCTGGAATCGGCGTCAACATCAAGTGCCAGCGTGAAGAAATCTTTACAAAGATGCACCGTATTTGATTAGGGAGAGGGAAAAGATTATGATTACACGTCTGGAAGTAAATGAGACTAACAATATGATCGAGCACGAGAACCTGGATGTCCGTACCATCACCCTTGGCATCAGCCTTTTGGACTGCTGCGACTCCGATCTCGATAAATTAAATGAAAAGATCTACAACAAGATCACGACTCTCGCTAAGGATCTGGTTCCGACAGGAAAACAGATCGAGCGCGATTTCGGAATCCCGATCGTAAATAAGAGAATTTCCGTGACACCGATCGCCCTGGTGGGCGGTGCCGCATGTAAGAGCCCGGAAGACTTTGTGACTATCGCAAAGACCCTGGATCGCGCGGCAAAGACGGTGGGCGTCAATTTTATCGGCGGATATTCCACTCTTGTATCCAAGGGCATGACGACAGCCGATGAAAATCTGATGCGTTCCATCCCGCAGGCGTTAAAAGAGACAGATTTCGTCTGCAGCTCCATCAACGTCGGCTCCACAAAAACAGGTTTAAATATGGATGCTGTCCGTTTAATGGGCGAGATGGTCGTAAGAACCGCGGAGTACACAAAGGACAACGACTGCTTAGGCTGCGCGAAGCTTGTTATTTTCTGCAATGCACCGGATGACAACCCGTTCATGGCAGGTGCATTCCACGGTGTCACAGAGGCTGACGCGATCATCAATGTAGGTGTTTCCGGACCTGGTGTTGTAAAAACAGCGCTGCAGTCTGTCCGCGGCGCTGATTTCGAGACGTTATGTGAGACGATTAAAAAGACTGCATTCAAGATCACCCGTGTAGGCCAGCTTGTTGCGAAAGAGGCATCCGCACGCCTCGGTATCCCGTTCGGTATTATCGACCTGTCTTTAGCGCCGACTCCGGCTGTGGGCGATTCCGTTGCTGAGATCTTAGAGGAGATCGGTTTAGAGCGCGCAGGCGCACCGGGTACAACGGCTGCCCTCGCTATGTTAAATGACCAGGTAAAGAAAGGCGGCGTTATGGCATCTTCCTACGTCGGCGGTCTTTCCGGCGCATTTATCCCTGTCAGTGAGGATCAGGGAATGATCGACGCGGTCAATGAGGGTGCGCTCACCATTGAAAAATTAGAGGCTATGACCTGCGTATGCTCCGTGGGTCTTGACATGATCGCAGTTCCGGGAGACACAAGTGCCGCGACCATCGCCGGAATCATCGCGGACGAGGCGGCGATCGGCATGGTAAACCAGAAGACAACGGCGGTCCGCCTGATCCCGGTAATCGGAAAAGGTGTGGGCGAGACGGTAGAGTTCGGTGGTCTTTTAGGACATGCGCCGATCATGCCGGTGAACGCATTCAGCTGTGAGAAATTTGTAAGCAGAACCGGACGGATTCCGGCTCCGATCCACAGCTTTAAGAACTAAACAGGAGAAACTATGAGAATCTATCTGATCCGTCACGGCAGGCAGAACAGCCCGCTTTGTAATGTAAATGTGCCGCTTTCCGACGCTGGTAAGCGGCAGGCAGAGCTTCTCGGGGAGAGGCTGAAAAAAGAATCCATTGACGCCGTCTGGTCGAGTGATCTGATCCGAGCATGTGAGACAGCCGATATTATCAATGACAAGATCCAGGCACCGCGGATCATCCGGGAAGGTCTCAGGGAGATCTCCTTCGGTGAGCTGGAGGGACTTTCCGACGATGTGATCATGGAGCGCTACGCGGATTTTTTTGCCGCCAGAGCTACCATGAAGGAGGATCTTCCGTATCCGGGCGGGGAGAACGCTGCAGATGTGATCCGTCGGGCCGTTCCGGTCATGGATGAGATTGCAAAGTCTGGCGCAGAGACCGTAGCTGTCGTCACCCATGGGGGCGTGATCCGGAGTCTTGTGACCCATTATCTCCATATGGACGGCGCATATGTTCCGCTGCTCGCGAAGCATCTGGAAAACTGCGGGATCACGGAATTTTATTACCGGGAGTCCGACGGGGAGATGTTGTTAAACCGTTTTAACGATTTCGCCCATCTGATGGATGAGTTGGAGCTTTTGCGCGGCGGTTGGGGAGAGAAGAAGTGATGGAAAAGAGAGAGATTCACAGTGTACTCACTGATTTTTTAAATGAGCGTCTGATGCAGGTTACGGCCAGCGGACAGGCGGAGAAGAACGATTTTCTGAAAGCCAAGATCCGTCCGGTGCTGACGAAAGGTGTCCTGCATTTTCAGGCAGAGGAGTTTATCGGAAAGCAGGCATTCCACAAGAATCTCACCGCGGAGGAAGCGGTGGATTATCTGGAAGGTCTTATGGAGACAAGCTTCCGGCAGCTTCAGCTGGAGGCACAGGATAAGAGTGGGACGGTTCTTGTGAGCAAGAAGGGGAAGATTACCGTGAAGGTGAAGAAGAAGGCTGCTATGGCAAACGTGGCAGCTTCCGCTTCCGGCCAGGATAGCGGGTCCACCGGCGGTTCGGATGCGGCTCTTCAGGCTGCATGGGCGAACGGACTTTCCCATAACCGAAAGAAACGGTATATCCTGGAAGAGGGAATTCCGGTTCCGTTCCTTGTGGAACTTGGTGTCCAGACGAAGGAAGGGACGATTGTCCACGCAAAATATGACAAATTCCGCCAGATCAACCGGTTTCTGGAGTTTATTGAGGATGTGCTTCCAAAGCTTGATAAGAATCAGGAGACCAGGATCATTGATTTTGGCTGTGGAAAGTCTTATCTGACCTTTGCGATGTACTATTATCTCAAGGTCTTAAAGGGCTATCCGGTGCGGATCACTGGTCTGGACCTGAAGACAGACGTGATCGAACACTGTTCCCGTCTTGCGAAGAAGTTTGGATATGACTCACTGGAGTTCCTTCATGGGGATATTGCTTCCTACGAGGGAACAGATGAGGTCGATATGGTCGTGACGCTCCATGCGTGTGATACTGCGACGGATTACGCGCTGGAAAAGGCGGTCCGCTGGAATGCGAAGGTGATCCTGTCAGTTCCCTGCTGTCAGCATGAGGTGAATAAGCAGATGGAGAGCGAGTTGTTTGCGCCGGTGTTTCATTATGGAATTATCAAGGAGCGGATGGCAGCGCTTTATACAGATGCCCTTCGTGCGGAAGTGCTGGAGGCTATGGGATACCGGGTGCAGATCCTGGAGTTTATCGATATGGAGCACACGCCTAAGAATCTTTTGATCAGGGCAGTGAAGCAGGGGAAACGGAAGGAGAACCGGGAGGCGATCGAGGCGATCCTGAAGGAGATTCATACGGAACCTACGTTGTATCGTTTGTTGATGGAAGAGAAGTAAATGGAGCAGCCGCAATGGATTTCATGAGTGAGGTGTAAGGGTATGAGAAAATATATGGTATTATGTTTGACTGCCGCACTGCTCATTTCTGGCTGCCTGAACCAAACGAATGAAAGTGCAGACACCTCAACAGAGACAGAGGAATACGTGCTTAGCACACCGGATACATACAAAAATTTAGAGAGCTTTATCTATGCATATCAGACTTCAGACTCGCCTAATATACGATCAGAACTTCCAACCGAGCGGATTTACTGGATCAATGATAACAATCCATGGAAGACATCCTTGAAGGACATTCAGGTCCGGGAGGGATATTTTTCCTGCCACTATGACAATGGATTTGTCCTATTTACACACAGACTTTCTGATGGAAAGAGTGGTTTGGAGACAATGATCAGAAACAATCCAGACGCAGGTTCAAAAGAAGTACAGGATGGTTTTGAATATTATTATTCGGAAGAAGAGGAGCAGAGAGACTATTTATGGCTCCAGGATCAGACGAATATGCTGGAATTAACGATTCCTAAGAATGTAGAATTAAATTTAAATGAATTGATTTCATTTTTGGAATATCAAACCATCAAATAGAATTTATATGCCGCCCGGATCCATGAAAAGGAACGAGCGGCTTTTAGTATTTTAGTATAAATTAAATTTTTACTTAGATAGTTTACATAATATAATTATGTCAATCAAAAGTAAAAAATTTTGTACTTTATAGTTAGCGGTTAATAAATGGCTTAGATACAAGGATTATAGCATAAAGTACAAAAATGTGAACCTCACATGACTAAAGTCACATGCTTCTCAGCCGTTTTAAACGGCAAGACCGGATACCGGCGGATACGCCTGAAACTTAGAACTGCGCAGATATGCGCATCCTCCATGCCGGGTACGGCTGGGTTCCACATAACAGGTAGTCCTCCGGATATCTGCCTGTGTTTATGCAGCTTTCGAACATCCATACTCATTCTGAAGAATGAGCAGATCAGCATAAACGCATGAGGTTCTGCGCTTCACCGCAGGTACTTTTGCCTCCAGTGAAGACCTTTCCGTTTCCGGTAAGGTTTTTATGATTTCCCGAATCCAGTATCTCGCTCCGATATTGTAGGATGCTGACAGATCACAGTTATACTGTTTTCCAGATTGGAAAACACACAGGCTGTGGTTCTTCGGATCTCGGCTGACCGGTCCGCTTCCATCATACGCCAGACGGCTTGTATTCCATGCGCAGACACGGGACACACGGATCCCATACCGGTGTGCTTTGTGTTCACACATAGTCTGGATCTCCCGTTTCTTCCAAAGGTGCAGTTTCTGTCGTTTCTTTCCTGAAATCTTTCCCTTCATTTCCAGGTACTCAAACACGATCACATCCGCATGATTCTCATGAGCATATTCTGTGATCGAACGGGCAGTCTTTCTGGCAAGTTCCGTATTCAGACGTTTCGCATACGCCCATCGGCTTCCGATCTGCTTGGAACCGTGTTCCTTCTGGAATCTCCGGATCCTTCCGAGTACATGGGACAGCCGGTCTTTTTCACTGGGGAAATTGATAAATTTCCGGTCCAGGACAGTTCCGTCTGACCGCATGATACTACAGACTGCATCCGTATTGATTCCAAGATCCACACTGCAGATAAGCTGATCCTTTACAGGTGTTTTTGATAATGTAACTTCTTCCGTATAAGAAAAGCGGAGAAAATATTTCTGATGTCGTTTTTCCAAAACCGGAGCAGAAGACTTTTTTCCGGACCAGTGCCTGCGCAGGTACTCCATATCCGTATGAAGCAGACCTGCGCGGAACCATTTCCAGTCATGACCATCATAAAGCTTCAGGCAGGCCGCGTCTTCACTCCCTTCTCCTGGTTTGTACATGACATTCCGATAAAATATCGGCATCGCATGGTTTTCATATACAAGCTTCGGTTTTCCGGAAATCGCTCCATTTTTCCACTGTTCCAATCTTGTATGGTACGAGGAAACACTCCCGAGCGCATGCTGAATCGCCGCTCTTCTCAGATATGACGGCATTTTCGGAAAACGGGCATCGAAGTCAAATCTTGCATGATTCTTCTTTGTTTCATGTACCAGATGTTCCGCCTCGTTAAATCTCCGTTTTATCTGATCGATCATGGATAACTCTGTCCATACGGTCTCATATATCTCCGTCAGACAACAGACCGCCTCCCGGTAAAGCGCCAGCGTATGGCGGATCGGGATATTCTTGTTTTTAATTTCCGCGCCATAGCTGGATACGACCTGCATAGGTTTCCTCTACTTTCTGTTCTCTTTTTCTTTCTGTCCTTCGATATAAGCCATGATCTGTTCCCGACTTCGGTCACTGACGGTCACAGCGCAGTAAGATGGGTTCCAGAGATGTCCGCCCCACAGCTCCCTTTTCAGTTCCGGATGTGCAAGAAACAACTGTCTCGCAAGATTTCCTTTCATGATCTTGATCATATCCGAAATAAAGAACTGCGGTTTACAATCCAGTAACAGGTGGATATGGTCCAGCATTACTTCCATCGCAAGGATCCGAAATTGATATTCTTGTGCGATTTCCTGCAACATTTCTTTGCACTCCTGATCTACACTTTTTCCATATGAATATTATACCATATGTTAATAAGCATGTAAACATATGTTCGATATTATTGTAAATAAATAGCGCACCTAACTCATCACTGAAGTAACGAGAATGCGGTGCGTGTTTTTCAAAGTATCGATGAATTCCTGAATATTACTTACGATTATGTCGATAAGCATGGACCGTTTACTGAAGAAAGCTATGAGAAATGGCTGGACACACAGCTCGGAGAAGTGGATTGGGATCGGCTGGAATGGTAGTCGAAATGTACAAAAATCTGACCGATAGGGCAGGAAACTCTTGCTTTATCGGTCCTCTTGCCCTCCGCCCCGCGCCAAATACAGCGCCGCATATCTGCGGAATTTGAGATCAATTATCAAACCTTTCCCAAATATTCCCTTTTCAGTTCATCTATTATTTCAAACGGAAAACATTCCGCACAGCCATCCGGGATTCCTTCCAGACGCTCCCACAGCTCTTAAATCATATGACATTTCAACCAGCTTTTGCAACCTGCGGCTTTTTGCTGAATTATGTTCCATACAATATCTTTCGATTAGAATTCATGAGTATTTCTGCATGTTGATCCGCCTTTTCATTTATTATATATTTTATCCTTATTTTAAATTCTACCGAAGGACGTGCGTTGTACCGTTTACCCCTCAAACACGCAGCCGGGCATCCTCTTCTCACCCTCTACCTGCAATATCCCTCCTCAACTTTCTCAAAATCCCTTCTTCTGCCTCCTCATCCAGCGGCTCTCCATACAGCACCCTATACGCAAAATCCTTCGTTGGGAACATTCCCATTTTTACCATCTCTTCCACCTTTGTATCGTCATACTGCTGCCGCAAAAGAAGATATTTATGCGCTGTGGCTTTATGCCGCTCATAGCGTTCTTCCAGATGAAGCGCCTTCACATTTTTCTCCATTCCCGCCTTCGGATGAAAGTGGATCGTGCAGTCAGCAGCCGGGACCTTTTCCATGTTGACTCCCACAGGCAGATCCGGGTAGAGCCATGTACAGCCTTCGATTCCATCTTCATAGGGATTCATTCCCAGGAGCTCTTCCCTTTTCATTCCATTGCAGTTCTGCCCGCTGGGAACAAGATTATAGAAGCACATTGCGAGCGCCGGATATTTTCCCTTCGGAAAGAAATGGTCGATCTCCAGTGTCCTCAGTTTTCCTCCATTTCCATTCTCAACAACATCCAGATACTCCTCGTCACAGTAGGGACAGATCGTGACACCAAGGTTTTCAATAAACGTGTACGCATTATATTTCGTTGACGCATCCACATATTTATCACTTCCGGCACTGAAATAATCGGAATACATTCTCTTAAACTCATCAAACTGCAGCAGCTCCGGCCTGCCGATCATCTGCTTCAAAGTCTTCACATCTGCCAGGATAAAATCAGAAAGCCAGCTCCAGTCATCCCTGGCACTCATGTCCTCAAAGGTCCCTGAAACAGTCATGACACGGCTGATATTTGCAAACAGGTCTCTCCTGTATCCCTCCGTCTTCCTTTTCACAAATGCTATAACTGCTTCAATATGAGCGGCCTTAGCTGCGGAAAGCCGCCCCTCTTTCTCGGGTATTTTAATCATGCTTTCTCACCTTCTCCATCTGAAGTTCAAATGCCCTGCGGATCATCCGGTCTCCGATGTGCGGGATCAACTGTTCCATCGACATCAAAAACGACTCATCAGCGTCACCATGATCCGCGTACATCTCCAGCCGCGAAAAAGCATTCTGCAGAAAGCTTCTGGAATACTCCCCGATGGTGTAATCAAGGAAAAATCCATCCGCCAGGATCGTGTGAATATTTGCACCAAAATATTCCTTATCTGATCCGTTCTTTACCAACGCATTTCCTGTCTCACGGTCGATCGTCAGCCTGGTGATCTCCTCTGGAAGAACATCAGAAAGCATAAATGGCGAATGCGTGCTGAGTATGATCTGGATCGTAGAAGGTCCCTGATATTTCTCAACGATTTTCAGCATGCGGGCGATAAACTGCCGTGCCAGCTCCGGATGCATATACGCCTCCGGCTCGTCCATCAGTATGATCTTGTCCAGTCCTCTGTTGGTCCTGCCGGAAGACGAAAGCTTCAAATAGTCCTCCATCCCGCCAAGGACCTTGGCATACTGATACTCCCCTGTGCTGAGTCTCGTAAACTCGTATGGAAGAAGACACTCCGTAAAAATCCCCGCATCATCCGGACGATACTGCTCCATGCGTTCAAACAGGTCATCAAACAATTCCCGATACTCCGGCCTCTCCATATCGACCACCGGTATGGAACATGTGTCCACCGTGAAATACCGCTCATCCAGCTTCTCGAGAAAACCGACAATGTCCTTAATATCCCCCATGATCTGCCATAACAGCCCATGCGGATCCCCATCCCCGGCTCTGTCTATATACTCCGCCAGCCAGGTACATCTCCTGACAATGGACATTTTTTCTCCATCCGGCAGCACAGTCGGATCGATGCTCTCCCTGCGCGTTTTCCCTATATAATAGTCCATAAACTCCTGGTAAGCATCCAGGTCCTCCGCCGGCTCCTCTTCCGCATTAAAGTTCCGGATCTTCTCGACCCATTTCCGCAGATACTTCGCGTAATCCGTCCACAGATCATGAATGAACATCTGCTTGTTCGTCAGCGTTTTCTTCTTTTTCCTCTTCCGTACACGTTCCCTGGCCTCCGCATCATAAATTGCGCGTTTCTCATCCTGCAGTCTGTCATAAAACGTCCAGTATTCCTTCTCCACGGCCCTGGAAAGCTTTAACGGATACTGATCCGCAAAATTATGCGTCGACAGCAGAAACGAAACCTGACGTTTCCCGCTCCCTGGTTCCAGACTCGTAAGATATTCCCTGATATAGCCGCAGATCTGCCAGAGCGATGTCCTCTGATAAGGGAAAGCCGCCCTGCCGATCCAGTCACTCCTGAAATCCGTAAAATCCTCCTTATCATCCGGATACGGCGGCCGTATAAACGCATGAACATCATAACAGTTCATGATCATCGCCATGTCGCGGACCTTTAATTCCGGAAGACCTTTTTCGTATCCATACTCTTTTACCGCGCAAAATCTGACCGCTGTCTCGCCCGGATTCAACGCTTTTTCCAGCGCAAAACGAACCGTCCGCAGCGTCCCCGCACGCCTCGCATTCTCCCTGATCGGCTCCGGAATCGTCGAATCATCCCTCTCCACAGGCTTCGGAAACTGCATGATCTCCATGTCACATATCTCAAGGAAAAATTCCGTATCGCTGATACTATAAAGAAGAAAATACGAGTCATCCTCTCCTTCCCACTTCCTATGATACCGCACATCATGCTTCGCCCCGATCATCTGAAGCAGATTCGTCTTTCCAGACCCTGTTTTTCCAACAAGAATATGCAGGTTGTCAGGTTTCCTGTCTCCACGGATGATCGCGGACGCGGATGACTGACCGCGGTATTGGATCGACAGTTTGTTGTTTGAGAAATTGACACGCCAGCGGTGATCGAAGATGATTTCCTGGGTTGTGTAGTTTTTGAATTTGTTTATGTAGGCGTAGATGAGGATCATAGGTATTCTTCCTTTATTGGACCAGATTTTATGTTAATATAATCTGACTTAATTTTTTTATATAGTTCACAATTTACTTAACTAACCTTAGCTACAAATCGATTTTAAAGCTTTATCTAATAATCCTCTCTCATATGAATCCAACAACTGCTTAATATCCTCCAAGTGTTCTAATATGTATTTTTGACTCGCACTTGCATCCATAGATAATAACCTTAAATTGTTATCCTCAATTCTTTTAATTGCATCAACTGGGAATCCGAATTCAATTAGTTGTTCTCCAATATAACTTTTTACACCCGTTTCATAAAAACGCGAAACTTTAGATAATGAAAAATTATCTAATGTTTTTCTCCTCAACAATGATGCATATGAAAAAATAGTTTCAAATAGTGCTAGGATCTTAGGAATTTTATGTTCTATAATATCTTTTTGTGTTTTAAACGCATCCATGTACGCTTTATCGATACGTTTATGTTTCACCTTATCTCCTCGGGCATTGTCTATTTCATACCTCAATAATCCATGAAATCCTTCATTACAGTATGTATTGCTAACGGCTTTATATCTTCGAACAATAGTAGCGTCCAATAATCCTGATTTTTCAAAAATATCAAGCACAGTATTCATTGCATGGTATGTCGTAAATTGCATTAATATATCTGGGTAAGATAAATACCTATAAAATTTATTATAAAGAATATTATTATTAAGTAGAAATCTTAAAAGTATCTCTTGATATTCTCTTTTTATTAATCTATTTTTTTCATATATATCATTTGTCAATAAGTATTCTTTAAACTGTTCCTCTCTTTTATGTTTGAGATTTTTATTTATGTCCGAAAGATCCATATACTCTGAATTATCTATATCTACCGGATCCAATTCTTGATCATCATATGTAACAAAATTAAGCGTCAAATCCTCTGTATGTTCAAATTTTTCTAATTCTTTATCGACTAAAAAATATCTCCCGACAAAATTATGATAATACCTACCCGCTCTACCAATGATATTTTTAAAATCAAAAACTGTTAGTTCTTTTGTTCCCTTACTATGGTTTAATACAACCATATTCTTTGCATTGGTGTTAACGCCCTCTACAATAGTCGATGTACAAAAAAGTAAATTAAATATGCCCTCATTAAATAAATCCAAAATTTCTTTTTGTATATACTTAGGCATTTTTCCGTGATGCATTCCGAATCCCATTTCCAGCACATTCACAAAACTCCATTCATTAATAGATCCATCTATATTATAATTTCTTTTTAGATGCTCTATAAACTCAGAAAATCTTTCATTTTTAACAACGTTCCCCTGATGATTTTCCGCTAACTTAGTGGCATATTCATTCGCTTTTGCAGGCGTTGTACAATATAATATTGTAGCACCATATCCTTTTTGCTCGATATAATTCACTACATCACAGATCCTGTCATTAACCTTGCTATGTATTTTTACTATTCCTGGTTTTTCTATATACGGCAAATTTGTATAGTCCTCGTCTATTACCTTATTATATGCTTTTACCATTATTCTTTTTGTAGGTTCGAACTCTATTTCTTTAACTTGTATGTTATTTTCAGCAATATATCTTTGCATTCCTTTTCCAAACTTCTCTCTTTTCAGGTTGGGTCCAGCTAAATAATAATCTTTTACTCTTTTTGAAAGCAAATATAAACAAATACGAAAAGTCTTTGCTCTTGCTTCATCTAAGAATGTTCGTTCCGCATATGAGTTTTTCTTCTCATCATTATCATCTGTTTCATCATTACAATAATCTTCATCAATTTTATACATTTCATCATAAAAGAAGAAATCTATTTCTATATTAGGATATTGAGCTAAAAGCTGCATCGCTCGTTCAGGCGTAAGTACAAAGATATTTCTATCCTGGCAATCTATTTCGCGATCAATAGATTTAATAACATTATATCCCATTTTCTTATCCTGATTTAATTCTTCCATATTCAATGCATTTTCTCGCAATAATGCAACTGTTGGGAAGACCAGCAATATGTTTTTATATTTTTCTTGATTTAAGTATAAGATTTCCCGCATAATAAATGTCTTACCATAAGAAGTTGGCGCACTAATCAACATTCTCTTTATGTCTAATGACTGATAAAAATCTATAATACTTTTCTGACTTTTATCTAGAATATTGTTATTTCTTACTTTGGATCTATACATGTTAACAATGCTTTGATTGTATAAGGCCTGTAATTCCGATATATGTTTTTCATTAATATTTTCTTGTTTATAAAATCCATTCTGCACATTGTACCCAAAAATACGCATTTTATGCGATGCTGTATACAATAATTCTTTAATGAGGGGATCACTTTTTACGCTATCATTTTCAGAAATAATGCACACTAAGTCCCTTAATCGATTTTTACTATCAACATCATCTTCATTATATTTATTTATTGCATCCAAAAGCAAATTAACATAATCCAGCATAAAATCCCTCATTTCCTCGTAAGGCTTCGATATTCTCTATTGGAAATATAATAAAAATTAATTTTGGTTTGATATCTTCGAATTTAAAGTTCTTTTCAAAGTAGTGTTTCATCCAATTCATTTCCACCTTCATCTTATTTTCAATATTCATAGTCTCAGAATATATATTTGAGTTATCATAAGCCAGAAGGCAGGGTATACATATATCTATATTTTTACTTTTTAGAAAATCCATCAATTGTTCAGCGCGTTTTTTATCATTTTCCAATGCATTTAACATATTTAATTCACTTAATAAGTCAGCAAGTTGCTTTCCCTCGTTAGTAAGTCCTGACGGTTTATCTGCCAGAAAATAAATTTGTTCCGCCAAATATAAACTTGAGTATTTTTTATTTAAATCATCTAAAATTCCATTTTTACAGTATTGCTTGCTGCCCATTTTTGCCTGACCTAGCCATAATGTTATTTTTCCATTCACGTTTGTAAAATAAGTCAAATCATATCCTTTAATTTCGTTATTATCATTCTGGCGAAATATTGTTCGAACAGCCAATTTATATGCGCCAGGAACTAATGATTGTACGATAGCATCCAATAAGACTTCGCTTGGTAGACCATCCATCTTGGGTTCACGGTGCGGCAATCGCATTTTGTAAGCTACTTTTATAGCCTTTTCTAAATCAGCAAAAAGCCCGTTATTAAACTTCGCTACCACTTCATCTTCACCGTAACAGTAAAAAACAATATTCTTTCTCATTAGTTTCCCAAGGCTCTTATAACATTGATGGTCACATTTATTGACACATTTTTCCTTGCAGTTATGACTCAATGGCTGATAATTATTTATTTCTGTTTCATCTTCATAAATGGCTATTTCCCTTTTTAATTCCCTGTTTACTTCATTATCATATATTTTTCTATATTCATCCTCTATAGGCATATGTATCACCCCATCATGTTCCACATATTGTATTCTACATATGATTATGCATCTATATTTAGGTTTGTCAACCTTTATCTGGAACAAAACACGATAACCCTGATGATTATTAGTCTTACTGCACTAAAATTCCTAACATAGATATTTTTCGCTAAAGTAGGATTAGTGCGAAAGAAAGTAGAGGGAGACAATAAATTGGCACACTTGAATAAACTGTCTAAGGCAGGCAACTTTTCGAAATGATATAGAGCATGTAATGATAGCGTGTGGATTCCATACAGACATCATGACAGTCATTGTCAAAAAGCCATTGCTTGAATTCGAGAATTGAATTATTAAAGGTATGAATATTCCGTTGCGGCGAAGCCGTCTGTCC